>NZ_JBQSXG010000002.1:0-69005 GCF_052378005.1 Psychrobacter sp. AOP31-B2-9 | reverse complement strand
AGTTTAAAAATTAAACTTTAGCCACAAAAAAACCAGCATTCTAGCTGGTTTTTTATTCAATGCTTGTAAATAATAATTACTTGTTTTAGATAGACAAAAATTAGTTGCCTTCTTTAACGAACAAATAACCTTTACTACGAACAGTCTTGATACGTTTAGGGTTCTCTGGATCATCACCAATTTTTGGACGGATACGTGAGATACGTACGTCAATTGAGCGATCTTGACCATCATACTCAATACCACGTAAACGCTCAAAAATGTCTTCACGAGATAAGATGCGACCAGCATTAGAAGCTAGCAACCATAGCAGGTCATATTCAGCGCTGGTAAAATCAACCAACTCCTCACCTAAATTCACTGAACGTCCACCATTATCGATGACCAATTCGCCGAACTCTAAACGCTGAGGCACATCTTCTGATGGTGCATTTTCTGAGCGACGTAACAACGCACGGATACGGGCAAGCAGTACACGTGGCTGTGCTGGTTTGGCAACATAATCATCAGCACCCATCTCAAGACCTAGTACTTGATCCATATCTTCAGTACGAGCAGTCAACATCAAAATAGGGTTTTGGTAATGCGGGCGCACTTCACGGCAAACTGTCAGACCATCACTACCAGGTAGCATGACATCAAGCACGACCATATCTGGTTGCTCATTGACGATACGGCGAATCGCACGATTACCATCAGTTTCAATTGCTACTTCTAAACCATTTTTGACCAAGTAATCTTGAGTCAGCATGGCCAGACGCTCATCATCTTCAACAATCAAAATTCGGGGAGTATTGTCTTCTTCAGTCGTTGTCATTGTTATATCCTCTAATACATCTAATTTAAAAGCAGTAAAAGTAAGAGCGGTAAAATTAATAGCACCATCAAGCGGTGCAATTGATGTTCGTATAGCTGTTACAAACTTGGTAGCACAGTATACTATTAAACATACAGCTTCCTATACTATAGCTTATAGTCGGTAACAAAACCTATAAACTACATACATTAAAACTTTAGTTTACGTCCAAAAATCATGCTTTTTGGATAAATATTAATCAGTTAGGTAGATTCTTATCAGCCTAGTACTACTTAAATTTATATAAATAACTTCATTTAATGAATCAAATAACCTATATATTCTGAGCTTCACTTGATAGATCTCATTTCACCATCTCTAATATAACTATATATTTATCTCTCTACCATAGCATTTTCTAATTTACTTAGAGGCCATATGGCGTCAGACTTATATAAACCCACTATAGTCAAAAAACTCTAACATAGGTACAAAGCAACTAATTATAGGTTGTAATATTTAATACCTTTAAAGAAGATAAGGCTGTAGCAGTGTAGTCATTCACTGAACTATACATGGTTATACACACTTGTATTGCTTGTATCAAAACCATATTGAATAAAGCAATTATTTCAAGCACCATCAAATGATAAATAACAAGCATAAAAAAACAGCCCATAATGGACTGTTTCTTAATTATAAATAATATTAAATTAAGCGCGATTTTTGTACTTACGAATAGTCTGTAGCTGTGCAACAGACTCTGCTAATGAAGCCAAAGCAGCATTTGTCTGTACCGTATCAGACTGATTAACCAGCATTTGCTCAGCTTTTTTACGTGCTTCAACGATTTTACTTTCGTCAAGATTATGTGCACGCATGGCCGTATCAGCTAATACAGTAACGATCTTAGGTTGTACTTCTAAGACACCACCTGATACATAAATCACTTCTTCTTCACCATTTGGTGTTTGCACACGCATCGCACCCGGTTTTAGCAAAGTAATAAGCGGTGTGTGACCTGGCAATACACCAATCTCGCCTTCGGTACCCGTAGCTATTAACATGCTAATTTCGCCTGAATACAACTCTTCACGAGCACTTACGACGCGACATTGTAACGTTGCCATACTTAACTCCTTACCATCAAAATACAATCAAAACTGCGATGCGTAACCTAATGGCAAATAAGTTTATTATGACCTATTTGCCTTTTAGAAAATGCTAGCACAATTTTACGCTGCAGTAGATTTCATCTTCTCTGCTTTAGCAACAACTTCATCAATGCCACCAGCCATATAGAAGGCTTGTTCTGGTAGGTCATCGTATTCACCTGCAATGATGGCCTTGAAGCTAGCAATGGTATCGCGCAGAGCAACATATTTACCAGGTGCACCAGTGAATACTTCTGCTACGTGGAATGGCTGTGACAAGAAACGCTGAATCTTACGTGCACGGTAAACAACCAGCTTATCTTCTTCTGATAGCTCATCCATACCCAAGATAGCGATGATGTCTTTAAGCTCTTTATAACGCTGTAGAACTTCCTGAACACCACGAGCCACATTGTAATGCTCATCACCAATTACTTGTGGATCTAGCTGACGTGACGTTGAATCTAGTGGATCAACCGCAGGATAGATACCTTGTGATGCGATATCACGGCTTAGTACAACCGTTGCATCCAAGTGAGCAAACGTTGTCGCTGGTGATGGATCGGTCAAATCATCCGCAGGTACATAGACCGCTTGAACTGAAGTAATAGAACCTGACTGAGTTGAAGTAATGCGTTCTTGCAATAAGCCCATCTCTTCAGCAAGTGTCGGCTGATAACCAACTGCTGATGGCATACGACCAAGCAGTGCTGATACTTCAGTACCGGCTAGCGTATAACGGTAGATGTTATCAACAAACAGCAATACGTCACGACCTTTGCCAGTAGCAGGATCTTTAGTATCACGGAAGTATTCAGCCATAGTCAAGCCAGACAATGCAACACGTAGACGGTTACCCGGTGGCTCATTCATCTGACCATATACCATCGCAACTTTAGATTTACTAAAGTCTTCAGTGTTTACAACGCCAGCTTCTTGCATTTCATGATAGAAATCGTTACCTTCACGAGTACGCTCACCAACACCAGCAAATACTGACAAACCTTCATGCTTTAGAGCGATGTTATTGATCAGCTCCATCATGTTAACGGTTTTACCAACACCAGCACCACCGAACAGACCAACTTTACCACCTTTAGCAAACGGGCAAAGTAAATCAATTACTTTAATACCAGTCTCTAGTAGTTCAGTGCTGTTTGACTGATCAGCATAACTTGGCGCATCACGGTGGATAGACCATTTCTCGTCTGCTGCAACAGGACCTTCTTCATCAATAGGACGACCAAGAACATCCATAATGCGACCCAGTGTTCCTGTACCTACTGGTACAGAAATAGCTGCACCAGTATTGGTAACAGGTAGGTTACGCTTTAGGCCTTCAGTTGATCCCATAGCAATAGTACGTACGATACCATCACCTAGCTGTTGCTGTACTTCTAGGGTGGTTTCGGTACCATCTACTTGCAAGGCATCAAAAATCTGAGGAACTTCATTACGGTTGAACTCAACGTCAAGAACCGCGCCAATAATCTGTACAATACGACCGCTACTCATTGCGTTCTCCTTGAACTTCTATATATAGGTGTAGTCAATTATGAAACAGCAGCAGCACCGCCAACGATTTCCGAGATTTCTCGGGTAATCGCCGCTTGACGCAGCTTGTTATAAACCAACTGTAAATCGTTAATAAGGTCACCAGCATTATCTGTAGCCGCTTTCATAGCAACCATACGTGACGACTGCTCAGAAGCGATGTTTTCCATTACCGCTTGATAGACAATCGACTCAATATAACGGCCAAGTAATTCATCAATCAATGTCTTGATATCAGGCTCATAGATATAGTCCCAGCTGAGCTCTGTTTGTAAGCCACTTTCGTCTTCATCAAATGACTGCTCTGGTAAAGGAACCAATTGATTGACAGTCGGCTTTTGAGTCATGGCATTAACGAATTTGTTATAGACCACATAGATGCGATCTATATTACCGTTACTATAATCCTCAAGCATGGCTTGAACAGGTGCGTTTATTTGCTCAAACGTTGGCTTATCACCATAATCGGTCACTGCCGAGGTAACATTACCACCAAAATTTTTGAAAAAACTCACGCCTTTAGCACCAATAGCTGCAAACTCAGTCTGTACAGACTGATCTTGATATTGCTGGATACTCTTAGATAAAGCTTTAAATAAGTTGACGTTCAAACCGCCCGCTAGACCACGGTCAGAGGTAATGACAATATAGCCAACCTTATTGACAGGACGCGATACCATATACGGGTGTTTGTAGTCAGATGAAGCATGCACCAAATGTGAAATAACCCGACGCATACTATCAGCATACGGGCGACCCACTTCCATGCGCTCTTGTGCACGGCGCATTTTACTTGCTGCAACCATTTGCATTGCACGAGTAATTTTTTGGGTGCTTTTAATACTGGTGACTTTGGCACGTATCTCTTTTAAGCTTGCCATAATGATTCCAATATGAGAGGGTTAAAAAGCATTGGCGCAAGCGACAATCATTTGATATATGACATTAATCTGGCAGAATAACATTCTATATCTTGTGCATTACGCGATCTAATGCTGCTAGTGGTTAAAACAGTGGCGCAAGTATCTAATAAGACAATGTGCCACTTTTTATTGACTATCACAGATAGCCGTAACCAAATCCGGCTTAACCCGTGAAATTAATAACTGTGATTTTGTTTAAAGGTCTCTAGAGCTGACTTTAAACGACCTGCGATATCATCGTTGTAGTTCGCAGTGTCATCAATCTCACGCATCAATTCACTCTGCTCATCATGCATATAGCGTAAGTAAGCTTCTTCGAAAGAACCAATCTTTTCAACAGGCACATCCGATAAGAATCCTTCATTTGAAGCATAAATAACAGCTGCTTGCTCAGAGATAGACATTGGCTGATACTGCTTTTGCTTCATCAGTTCAGTCACACGCTCACCATGATCGAGCTGTTCGCGAGTTGCATCATCAAGATCTGAGGCAAACTGAGCAAATGCTGCCAATTCACGGTATTGGGCCAACGCAGTACGAATACCACCAGATAGCTTTTTGATAATCTTAGTCTGTGCTGAACCACCAACACGAGATACCGAGATACCAGCATTTACTGCCGGACGGATACCTGAGTTGAATAGGCTAGATTCTAAGAAGATCTGACCATCAGTGATTGAAATCACGTTAGTTGGTACGAATGCAGATACGTCACCAGCTTGTGTCTCAATGATTGGTAGCGCCGTTAAAGAGCCAGTTTTACCTTTCACTTCACCGTTAGTGAACTTTTCTACATAGTCAGCATTTACACGTGATGCACGCTCAAGTAAACGTGAATGTAAATAGAATACGTCACCAGGATATGCTTCACGACCTGGCGGACGACGTAGCAATAGTGAAATCTGACGATAAGCGACTGCTTGCTTTGATAAATCATCAAATACAATCAATGCATCTTCGCCGCGGTCACGGAAGTATTCACCCATCGTACAGCCTGAATATGGTGCAATATACTGTAGAGCTGCAGGCTCTGATGCTGAAGCAACCACAACAGTGGTATATTCTAGTGCGCCAGTTTGTTCAAGCTTACGTACTACGTTAGCGATAGTCGAACGTTTCTGTCCGATAGCGACGTATACACATTTAATGCCAGAAGCTTTCTGTGCAATGATCGCATCGATAGCCATCGCTGTTTTACCAGTCTGACGGTCACCAATGATAAGCTCACGCTGGCCACGACCGATTGGAATCATGGTATCAACGGCTTTATAGCCAGTCATTACTGGCTGATCTACTGACTGACGATCGATAACGCCTGGAGCGATTTTCTCGACTTTGTCAGTCATCTTAGCATCGATAGGACCTTTGCCATCAATAGGATTACCCAAGGCGTCAACAACACGACCTAGCAGCTCAGGACCTACTGGTACTTCAAGGATACGACCAGTACAATAGGCTTTTTGACCTTCTTGCAGCTTTAGGTAATCACCAAGTACTACCGCGCCGACAGAATCACGCTCTAAGTTAAGAGCCATTCCATAGATTTCGCCTTCAAACTCAATCATTTCGCCGTACATGGCATCTTCAAGACCATGAATCTGCACGATACCGTCAGATACTTTGACAATCGTGCCTTCATTCTTTGCAGTTGCACCCGCATCAAGGTCTTGAATACGCTGCTTAATCAGGTTACTGATTTCCGCTGGATTCAATTGTTGCATTGCCTTGTTTCCTTTAATTTATGATAACCCGCCCACTGACTTAAATGCTCTTACTATCACGCAGGTATTATAGAGCTGCGTTGATGAATGGCATTAGGCAGTTAGCTGTGTTTTTAACTGTTGTAACTTGCCGCGCATCGAATCATCAATGACTTTGTCACCGACTTTTATCGTAGCGCCTGCCAATAGACTTGGATCGACCGACTCATGAATCACGACACTACCGTTTAGTGATTCGGCAAGGCGCATCTTAATCGTTTCACGCTGAACGTCAGTCAATGGGTAGGCAGTAGTCACATATGCGTCAAGCTGCTTTAAGCTTATGGCCTTGTGATGACGATAATGCTCATAAACTTCAGGAAGCAGCGCTAGACGCTCTTGATCTGCCAGCTGCTTAATAAAATTAGTGAGCGCTGGTGATACTTTAGGATAGCTAATATTATTGCCATAACGAGAGCCTTTGCTCTCACCTAATAGCTGTTTAAAAGCAGAACCATTATCACCAGCTACTTGTGAGTCATAAAGATCAACCAAAGCAGCTGACTTATGCTCAGCCGTAACAGCTGGATTTTCTAGCCAAGTACGAAAAGCTTTGTCATTGACAACTGTACTGGCGATAAACAAGAAATTCTCCCACTCATCTACAGCCCCGTTTTCATTGGCATAGTCAAACGCGGCTCTAGCGTAGGGTCGTGCTAAGGTTGATAAGTCAGCCATTATATCCTCACAGTTACAGCTTCGCCGCCAGTTGGTCTAGCATACTGGCATGTTTTTGCACATCGACTTTGTCTTGCAAAATCTTTTCTGCACCAAGCACAGCCAGTTCAGCAACTTGAGCACGTAATGACTCACGTGCTTGATTGATTTCTTGGTCGATAGACGCTTGCGCCTGTTGACGAATGCGCTCGGCTTCCGTTTGGGCTTGCATTTTTGCATCTTCGACAAGCTGATTGGCACTCTTGTTTGCTTGCTCAATTAGAGCAGCAGCTTTAGTCTTTGCAAGATCAAGCTCCTGCTGGACATCTTGCTCCGCGGTCGCTAAATCTGCTTTTGCTTTTTCTGCGGCACTCAAGCCTTCAGCAATTTTACGCTGACGCTCATTAATGGCGCCGATAAGTGGTGGCCACACGAATTTCATGCAAAAAACCACAAATATTGCAAAAGCAATGGCTTGACCGACGAGTGTAAAATTGATATTCACGTGATCACCTCTTTGTTAATGAAAAATCAGTTTCATTGATCATGTTTGGCAGTCAAATCTTGACTATATTTGATAGAAAACTTCCGAATACCAAACATTTACAACTGAGCTTTCGGATTAACCTGCTAGAGGGTTAGCGAATAACAATAGCATAGCAATACCAACACCGATCATCGGAATAGCATCAAGAAGACCTGCTACGATGAACATACGAGTTTGCAATTGTGAGCCAAGTTCTGGCTGACGCGCAACACCTTCTAAGAACTTGCCACCTAGAATAGCAAAACCAATACCTGTGCCAAGTGCGCCAAGACCGATAAGTAGCGCTACTGCGATAACTGTGTAACCACCTAATACTGGATCCATTGATGTATCCTCATTTACCTATTGAATAATGTCTAATTAATGTTCAGTTGATGATGCAAGCGACATGTAAACTATCGTCAGCATCATAAATACGAACGCTTGAAGTGTAATAACTAAGATGTGGAAGATAGCCCACGGTACCGATAACGCCCATTGAATCCAAAACGGCATTAGAGCAATCAGTATAAAAATCAATTCCCCAGCATACATATTACCGAATAGACGCAAACCAAGTGATACTGGCTTAGCAATCAAAGTAACAGCTTCTAAAATGAAGTTGATGGGGATTAAAATAGCTTGGATAATTGGGTTTTTGGCACCAAATGGGTGTAGTGTTAACTCACCTATAAATCCGCCAAGACCTTTTTCTTTAATACTATAAAATATAATCAATGCAAAGACAGAAAATGACATGCCAAGCGTGATATTAGGATCGGTTGTTGGAACAATCTTGAAGAACACGTGATGAGGATCATGACCCATTGCAGCACCAACTTGTCCTGCAAGACCTGGAATGAAGTCAACGGGTATTAAATCCATCAAGTTCATTAAGAAGATCCACACAAAAATGGTCAACGCTAGTGGCGCAATCAATTTTGAAGTACCACTGTACGAATCACGAACGTTGTTATCAACAAACTCAACGATCAATTCAATCGCTGCCTGAGTTTTGCTTGGCACGCCTGAAGTGACTTTTTTGGCAACCATCCAAAAGATGGCACAAAATAAAATACCCAGACCAACTGACCAAAGCATAGAATCAAGATGGATAGCATTAAAACCCATTGCCCCTGCTTCTTCAGCAGTATGGGCAACTTTCCAACCTTCGCCCGGCAAATAGCCATACGTCCAATTCGTTAAGTGGTGAGAGATATATTCTGATGATGTTTGCTCGGCTGCCATAATGTAAGCTTCTTATTAATCAACGATTTAATCAACTACCAAAAATATGGTTGTCATCTGATGAGGTTTTAGCGTGCTATCTAACATGCTGATAAGCCAGCAAATAACTGACACTAAAACGCTCATGTAACCAATAACATCCAACCCATAGTTCTATTACTAATGTACGGATTTGATAGCCGCAAATGAATTTTAGCTATCAAAAAAGGGCTTATGATAATTCAGTAATAGCCCTTGCATATGTACGCAAAATTATTATATATGTGTTCACTTACTGTCGTATTTTGACGACTAACGCCTTGTATAGCGTTCATAAGCAAAATATTTAGCTGTCTATCTTAATGCAGCGTTGTATTCGTGTAAAGTCAATTATCAAATTTTTATTCGTTGTATGAATAAGTTAGCTACTGTTAATATTTTCTAACATAACTTTGTGTCTATAATCTATCTGCAATCTATTTGCAAAAATAGTTTTGATAAATAATAACAGTAACTTAATCTGCTCTACCCTATCACTATATTTTGACACACTACGTTCATTTCGAATAATTATACAAAAATTTTACGATCGCTAGCACTGTCTTAAGACAGACTTTTATGTTTTGACATTTTAGAACTAGTCATAGAGAAGTTGGACGGCAGGGTGGCTTTCATAAAAATATTAATCATATAACTATATCTATAGTTAACACTAACGTATATACCACAACATCCAACTGTGACTAATTTGCATTACCATAAAACCGATAAACAGCGCAGGCGCAGATAGGGGTTGTACGGTAATAAAAATTAGTGCGAAACCCAACATGGCTAATAGCCACTTGGCCATCTGTCCTCGATATAGCTGGCTAACAATATGTTGGCGCGCGCGATATCCAGTATACCAAAAAATAAACCCAGCAAATATAGATTGGCTAGAAAAGCTAAGTAACGCACCGAGAGCGGCACTTTTTGTTACGGTAAGCTCACTATGCAACCAAACAGCATCTATGACCCAAGCAATAATTATGAGAATAAATAATATCCATGCTTGGCGTTTGATATAGATGCCAATCTTATCTTTTTGCGTGCGTTTAGCAGGCTTGGTCATCAGTATTCCTATAGCCTTACAACATTAGGATAATTTAGCATGCTTCTGATACTTTTATCCGTGAATCGTTTACCCTACAGGTATTACCTTTATAACCAAAATCAAACGCCACTTATTATAAGGAGCATGTGCGTGTTAAGCAAGTAAAATCTGAAACTTGTCAACTATTTAGCAGACACATGACTCAAGATAGATTATTCTGAAGTTCAAATCACTATATTTGAGTCATGGTAATATTTATTTGGTGAATACTTATTTAGTGGATATTTATACCTACTCTTAGTTACCATCAATACAATTATTAATTTGTTGTGCCATTTGCATCCACCCTTCTACGAAATCTTTGCTAGAGCTCATATCTTCGATTTGTATGGTTGTTTTCACAGGCTGTAGCTTGGCAAGCAAACCTTTCGGAACAGTGCCCTGATTGACCATACACATCTGATCAACAGGACGGTTTTCATTCAACCAGCGTAACTGACTGGCTTTTGGAGAAAGGTGATGATCTGGGCTCAAACTACCTGCTAACTTTATATGAGCCGCTTTTTCGATATATTGATACGCATCATGATAAACCCAGTAAGGACGATTTTTCTGAGCGTCTTGTTGTATATCAGCAACAGCTTTATCCATGCGTTCAGCAAACTTTTTAACATTAGATTGATAGGTATCTGCATACTCTGGATTAGCGCGGCTATGTATCACTGCTAGTGCACGGGTGATGGCTTTGGCGTTTTCAGGATCTAGCCAAATATGTGGATCAAGTGTGTTCTCAATCGGTACGCCTTTTACATCACGCAGCGGATAACGATTAAAAGCATTAAAATCAAACATAGCAATCGCGTTGGGGGCGGTTTGTAAACTACCAGTTAAGCTATTTTCTAGTGCAGGACCAAACCAGACGACAAACTTACTGTCTTTAATGGCCTTGATATCGCTTGGGCTGACGCTCCCGTGATGCCCTACATCGCCTGCTTGTAGAATTCTATTGGCTGATGGTGTTCCCTCAGTCACCGCTTCACTGAGTAAAAACATCGGATAGTTGCTCACACTAACCGTTGCTGCTTGGGCGTTTAGCGTTAAGAACCCTAGTACTGCTCCAGAAATTAGCAGACGTTTTATCTTGATAACTGGACGTAATAACTGATTGAAAGCTGATTTCATAATAGATGTCTTTGATATATGAGTAATGGTTTGTAAATACTATATTTGATGCAAACTAAAGGTATGACAGATAAACTAAGGTCGCTTATCTGCCTTGCTTTTTATTATGTTATACTATAACAATAAAAAATATAATAAAACAGCCATTTTATTTTTAGGAGTTCGCACTATGTCTACCCATTCATCAGATTGTGAACATTTACATGATGTGCAAGATTTTACACCGCATGACGTTGTCGAGCGCTTAACAGCAGCAAAGGAACAATGTCAGTTAAGTGGTGCACGCTTTACGTCATTGCGTCAACAAATATATCAGTTAGTATTAGAAGCCAATAAACCCATTGGTGCCTACGATTTAATCGCCCAACTACAAGATATGCGCCTGTCAGACTCTGAAACCAGTGATGACAATAAGAAGCCTCACTCGCAAAAGCCCTCATCAAAAAAACAAACCAAAAAAAACGTCGCTCCACCTACAGTTTATCGCAGTTTGGAGTTTTTATTGAGCGAAGGTTTAATTCATCAGTTGACGTCTATTAACGCTTATATTCCTTGCTGTCACCCAAGGGCACAGCATACGGCAGCTTTCCTGATCTGTGATCAGTGCCAGCGTGTACAAGAATGTAGCAGCTTACCAGTACAAGAGATGATGAGCTTTGCTGAGCAAGATGTTGGGTTTGTTGTGGAGAACAGTGTGATTGAGCTTAGTGGTCGATGCCAAGCGTGCCAGTAATATATGAGCATTTGAACTTCTGTACTTAAACGTCAGTATTTGTATATGATGATATGCTCTAACTCTCTATAGCAATATTCTGATTACCTCTATCCTTTACTTATCCATTTGTTGTCATATTATGAGCCTCTCTTCTACCTTAATATCTAATCAGCCGCCCTCCCCTACTGCTGATAACCCTACCGCGAACGATACTAAACAGCTGCTAAGCTTGAGCAATATCAACTACCATGTCGGACCGCAACGTATTCTCTCAAATATCAATATTGATATTACTACCAATGAGACGGTGAGCCTGGTTGGGCCTAATGGTGCTGGTAAATCAACGCTAGTCAAACTAATTTTGGGTTTGATTGAGCCGACTCAGGGCAACATAACTGCGCATCAACCACTGCGACTTGGCTATGTACCGCAGCGATTTACAGTCCCGCCAATATTGCCCTTGCGAGTCAGCGACCTGCTGAATCAAGCAAATAAAAACCGGTTAACCGTAGAGCAACGCCAGTTCATATTTGATAATTTAGCATTGACGCATTTGCTATCACGGCAGATGCTGCACTTGTCAGGTGGTGAAACACAGCGCGTTTTATTAGCCCGAGCCTTATTAGATAAACCCAATTTATTAATTTTGGATGAACCTATGCAAGGGCTTGATCCTGATACTGAAGTTTGGCTGTATCAATTCATTGATACGCTCCCAGATTTCTTGCGTTGTGCCATGTTGGTGATATCCCATGATCTACACTGGGTAATGAGAGGCAGTCGACGCGTTATTTGCCTCAACAAACATATCTGCTGCGAGGGACAACCAAGCGAACTGGCCATTAGCACCGAATTTAAAAAACTATTTGGTCATTACTATGAGCAGCCTTATGTGCATCAGCCACATGCTTGCCAGCATCACGCACCAAATGAGATCGAACCATAACCATCAAAACCCCACATATTACGGCTGTGTTTAGTCCGATGTTTTTGACATTTACTGATACCGTCTTAAGACCTTATAAAAATTTTACGGATATTTATTATGACCACTTGGTTAGCCATTATCGCTCCTGCTTGGATTGCTGGCAGCATTTTAGCATTACTATCAGCACCTTTAGGGTGTTTGGTGTTGTGGCGCCGTATGGCATTTTTTGCTGATGCTCTAGCACATGGCACCTTACTAGGTGTGGCCTTAGCCGCTTGGTGGCAAATTCCCATGGGCATTGGTGTCTTGCTAGTCAGTGTCATGGTAGTGTTAGGACTGGTATTGATTGATGATGAACGTCTACCTGCAGATGCCGTACTGGCGGTCGTTGCCGTATCATTACTGTGCTTGGGTTTATTGACCCTCACACAGCTAACCGACCAACAATCCAACGTCTTGGGGTTTTTGTTTGGCAATCTATTAGAGCTCGATTGGGCTGACTTGCCTTTACTCGCGGGTAGTGTGCTAGTGGGTTTGGGCTTACTACGCTATATATGGCCAGCACAAATTAAGCTTGCTACTCACGAAGCACTGGCACGTATTCAGGGCATTAACCCAACACGTCAACGATTGTTTTTTATGGGAATATTGGCAGGGTTCTGTGCCGTTGCGCTACAAGCGGTCGGTAGCTTGCTGATCAGTGGTTTGTTGGTATTACCAGCACTCACCGCACGCTTATGGGTGACCTCACCCAAACAAATGGTCGTCATATCATTACTTATCGCGCAGCTTGGGGTCACATTGGGCGTTTGGGGTAGTATTTGGTTAGATATTCAGACAGGACTGTCTATTGTATTAATATTGGCTATTTTATTTTTTATCGCACTTATTTTTTCAAAGTTAATAACCTCAAAATTTTGGGTAGCACGCTCTTAAAGGGTGCCATTAATTCAATTAATAGTCGTTTGAACAAGCCAAACATATCGTTAAATAACAGGGTAATGTTTTGATACTATCGAATTTATCCGTGCTATTTTCTCATTTTTATCCCCATTTTTAAAAAGGAGAACATGCTAGAGTGACTAAGTAACTACCCTAAAAGCATTTTTTATTGTATTATCCGACTTTATTTGATTAGTATTTCTAGAGCTTTGATTCACTTTATGTTATAAACTTTCCCTAATATTATCAGTATTATAATGAATAAAAAGCTGCCTATAATGATGATTGCAAGTATAGTGTGGTAACTACCATTAAATACTATATCGAATGGGAAAATAAGTAGTGAAAACAAATCACAGCGACTCATTTATTTACAGTCATTTTGACAGCATGAAATGTTCTGACTCAATAAGGAAGTGGCCCAATGCCAACCTATCCTGTCAGTAAAATCAGCACGCCAGATAAGCAGGTCAATGTATTGCAAGTCACTGATTTGCATTTATCGACGCCTGTTGATTTTATGTCTGACAATGATAGTAGTGATCATGATAAACCTGCTATTTATCAACATAGCTTTGAGAAAGTACTTCAGCAAGCATTAAGCGCAGATATGCGCTGTGATTTAATCTTGGTAACTGGTGACTTAGTTAATAAAGTTGAGCCTGTCATTTATGATCATATCTTCAAAGTATTACAAGCAACTGGTGTTCCTTTTGCTTGTATTGCCGGCAATCATGATGTGACTGATGAGATTGACAGTCATTTGCCCTTCCCTCAGCGCACGCTGGTCGGGCGTTCTACCGACCCTCGTTTATTAAGTCAACATATTATCGAAACCGATCATTGGCAGTTATTGTTATTAGACTCATCTATTACAGGTAAAGTGGCAGGAGAAGTAACACCTGATGATATTGACTGGTTGTGCAAGAGACTCAGTGCCTGTGATAAACCTGCATTGATCGCCCTCCACCATCATGTCGTACCAGTAAACTCTGCCTGGATTGATAACCATATGGTAGAAAACAGCGAGAGATTTTGGCAATATATGGCGGCATTTGAGCATCTAAAAGTAATCATAAGCGGACATATTCATCAAGAGCAAGTTCGCCACCGTCAAGACGTTACCGTCTATAGCACACCGTCTACTTGCTATCAGTTTATGCCTAATGAAGATAGCTTTGCCTACGATAACGACGCTCTACCTGGTTATCGTTGGTTGCAATTAGGCAACAATGGAAAGGTTGCAAGCTGGATTGAAAGACTGGATACTTGACGCCCAGTTTGATTGCTCCAAATATCAATTAAATCTGTTTTATATCAATATTTTGGTTAATATTCCTTGATTAAATATATAATGGCTAACCAAGTAAAGTTGCTATTAAGATAAAAAATAACTTCATTATTATTAAAAACAATGATACAACTTATAAAATAAAGCGAAGACCACCTAATATTTGATATTAGGCAAAATCATAATAGCTAGGATGGCTAAGTTGAGTAAAAAGGGTCGTTTTTTCCGTCAGCAGTTGGTGACATATTTTAGGCATTACGATATCTAGTCAGTTCCATGTAACTTAGAGAAAAAGAAGGTGAGTGAGCGCTGGGCAAGTAGTAGGCTAAGCAAGCCTGACACCGTATCTTCTTTATCTGGCATTGACTATATTTAAATAAAAACAGGTATAAGTATATGTCTGACCATCGATATATTCATACTATTAGACCAACTGTGTTACTTGTGTTACCAAGTGGTAAAACGTTTTATAAATGGACCACATTACAATGTTCGTAAAATTAATAACGTGCTATCTGTTGATACGTCGTTTTATTGAATTAATTTGAAAAAGTAGGATACCCATATGAGCACCGTGACCACGAACCCGAGTGAAGTAAAGTTTACTCCTTATGTGCCAGCCAAAGACGAAGAGTATATGTCTGATGCTCAATTAGAGCATTTCAGGGCTATTCTGTTGGACTGGAAAAACCAATTGATTGGCGAAGCAGATCGTACCAAGACTTATATTCAAGATGAGTCAAGTTCCATGCCAGATATCAATGATCGTGCCACCCAAGAAGAAGAGTTTGCCTTAGCATTACGTACACGTGACCGTGAACGCAAGCTCATTCGCAAAATCGATAAATCGATAGCAGAAATAGAAAATGATGACTATGGCTTTTGTGAGACTTGTGGTGTAGAGATTGGTCTTCGTCGCCTAGAAGCACGCCCAACAGCCACTCAATGTATTGATTGTAAAACACTATCTGAAATTAAAGAACGTCAAAACCAAGGCGCTTAAAGAAGATATTGTGTATGACTTTCAATTATCAGTAGTAAGCATTGACAGTCATAAAAACCTAAGAGTAAGTAAGAATGAGCGACCATATATTGGTCGCTCGTTGCGTTTTAGGCTATCGCTTTTTTAGTCCATGGTTTATAGTAATCATGACAAATGTAAGCCACAATAAAATTGATGCATTTAATAAATATCTTTTTTGGCTCATCCTTATTATCCTAGTGGTATAACACTACTATCGATAACCCCTTATTTTGAAAAGCATCTAGACACCTATGTCCATTTCAAACGTATCCACTCAGCCTATTGGTCGATTTGCACCTTCACCTACTGGCGAACTACATCTTGGCTCTTTAACCACTGCTCTTGCTAGCTTTTGCCATATAAAATCACTCGGTGGTCAGTGGTTATTGCGTATCGAGGATACTGATACTGAACGCTGTGATAAGCAGTTTACTGAGCAAATCTTGATCGATCTGGAAGCGCTTGGACTACAATGGGATGGCGATATCATTTATCAGTCTGAGCGTATTGATATCTATAATGATTATCTCAATTCAACCCTATGGCCGCTCACTTATGGTTGCCAATGCTCACGTAAAGACTTAGAACAATATTGGTCACAAGAGCAACAACGCCCACATCATACCCACAACCAATTACCACCAAATAGACATCGCTACCCACGTTGCTGTGTCACAGCGGACCTTGATAGAGAACGACATAAACTGCGCATACAGCTACCAAATTATAGGATTGGCTTTAATGATGGTATTCAAGGAATACAATGGGACAATCCTCAGCAAACCTTAGGTGATATGGTGGTACGTCGCCAAGATAATATGATTAATTATATTTTGGCAGCAAGTCTTGATGATGGGCTACAGCAGATTACACATGTCATGCGAGGATTGGATATCCTACCCATGACCACAGCACAAATTAGTATCATGCAAACAGCTGGTTTACCCGTTGTCGATCATTGGTATCACCTACCATTAATATGTAATCCGGATGGGCAAAAACTCTCCAAACAAAATCTCGCACAACCAATTGATACACGCAATCCAAGTCAATTAATCGCTCATGCACTGAAGCTATTGCAACAGCCAACTGTCGATAGAGATACGCCTGAAAACATGCTCAAGCAAGCAATTACCCAGTGGGACAATACACCGTTACAACACAAACACCAGTTGAACTTGCCTAACTTATAAACAGCGATACTTAAAAATAAACAACAAAAGCGCCGCTAGCTAGCGGCGCTTTTTGAGTAAATTACATGACACCAAACGTTTTTCGTGGAGTGCTCAGTGCGTTCTAATAATAACGACATTGATTTTTTTCTATCTCAGGACTTTCTTTATATATTTTTAGCAACAGCGCAACCATGACTAAACTAATCAACATAGAGGAACCACCATAGCTAAAGAACGGCATGGTCAAACCTTTGGTCGGAATCGCGCCCATATTCATCGCCGCATTAATGATAGTCTGTGCAATAAATACCACACCGATACCGAAAGCTGTATAGCTCATACGCATCTGCCGACGTTTCAAAGCATTATAGCTAATACGCATCGCACTACCGATAATCAGTGCTTCAAGGATGAGTATCATAGTCACCCCCACAAAACCTAGCTCTTCACCGGTAATCGCCAATAAAAAATCCGTGTGCGCTTCTGGTAAATGCGATAATTTTTGTACACTCTCTCCGTAGCCCACACCCGTAAACTGGCCACGACCAAAGGCGATCAAACTACGTGCTAGCTGATAATCTGTGTCTTGTACATCATCAAATGGATCTATAAATGACATCACACGTACCAATCGGTATTGCGCTGTTGTTACCATCAAAACCGCACCACCAACAGCCGCTGCAGCCAGTGCTAAAAAGTGCTTGTAAGGCGCACCAGCGATATAAAAAATCGCAAAGATAGTACCTAGAATCACGACAAAAGAACCAAAGTCCGGCTGTGATAATAACAACATAGTAATGAGAGCCACCACCAGCATAATTCGTAAAAAGCCATCCAAGCCATTACGAACCTCAAACGAGCGACGCACCACAAAATCAGAGACAAAAACAATCATGACCAATTTAGCCAATTCTGCCACCTGAAAGTTAAACACGCCCAAATCTAGCCAACGCTTGGAGCCGTTAATCGGCGTACTAAACAATGTTGCCACTAGCAAAACGCCTGTAATACCTAATAAAACAAACTGCGTTTCAGTCTTATATAGCGTTCGTAAAGACACCATATAATAAGGAATAGCGGCCATAATTAGCCCGATTGTCATGTACAACAGCTGATTTTTGAAGAAGTGCAGCTCGGTCATACCACGACTAAGTGCAAAAGGAATAGAAGCAGAGGCCACCATCAACAAACTGAGCACCAGCATACAGCCGACGCTTGATATTAAAACAGCGCGTGCGGATGGCATAGAAAGAATACCATCAGAGCCAGTAGCTTGTTTTGATTGAGAGGAAGAACGAAAAAAAGAAGAGATCGCCATAATTTTATATACACTAACGAACGAAAAACACGGCGTCTATAAAACGCCACCGTTTAAAAAAATATAAGATAAATCAAACCAAAGTAAATAATTCGGCATATTACGTGATTAACTGGTTATGATTGACAGTAGCAGTAATCTATAATCAAAACAATCATTTATACAGAAAATGCTTGCTTAAGATAAAGAATCGTTCAGTAGCGGCTTATCACGTCATTTGATTATTTATCAAAATACTTAGTGAGCAATCATACGAACCTGTTTACTTACCCACCTGCTAGTTGGCTAACCAATTGACTAAAATGCTCACCACGAGCCACAAAGCCACTATATTGGTCAAAGCTCGCACAGGCGGGTGACAATAATACGGCTTGCACTTGCGATAAGCTACTCGATGTCACTTGCTGAATCATGGCAAAAGCATTTTCTAAATTTTGGCATTGATGTAGTGCCACATCAGCACTTATATCAGCGTCTCGTAGATGCTGCTCAATCAATTGCGAGTCATCACCGATGAAAATCACTTGGCTAACGTATCTATTAATAAAGGGCGTCAGCTCACCAAATTGTTGGCCTTTACCTTGTCCGCCTAAAATCAATAATAGCTTACCGTCTTTTGGGGCATAAACAGCGCCTAAACCTTCGATGGCTGCCATGGTTGAGCCAATATTAGTGCCTTTTGAATCATTAAAATAATCAATGTCAGCAACCTTTGCTACATATTGGCAACGGTGTTCAAGGCCTGTAAACTGCTGCAAGGTATTTAGCATACCATCAATGGGTAAGCCAACAAGCTCACCAAGTGCTAATGCTGCCTGTGCATTGAGTAAATTATGACGTCCTTTAATCAACAGTTTATCTGCCGATAGTAGCCTTTCTGTACCATGAGCAAGATAAATTTGACCTTCAGGGTCAGTAATGAGTCCATAGTGCCCCTTATCAGGAGCATGAATACCAGTGCTCACTCTCGGTAAATTGTCGGCAACCAATGGGCGCGTTAATGCGTCTTCACGATTAACGACCACAGACTTAGCACCCTGAAAGATACGATGTTTGGCTTGGTGATAACCAAGCATATCACCATGACGATCTAGATGATCGGGCGACATATTCAGAACCGTTGCCACCTGTGCACCTAGATTGGTTACAGTCTCTAACTGAAAGCTAGACAGCTCAAGTACTGCAAGCTCCATATCAGGATTGTCCAATAAGTTAAGTGCAGGTATACCAATATTACCACCGACGCCAACATTGACGCCCGCATCCGCTGCCATCTGCCCAACCAATGTAGTCACGGTACTTTTGGCATTAGAGCCTGTAATAGCCACTATTGGTACTGTGCAGGCTTCACAAAATAGCTGGATATCACTAACCACTGGAATATGAGCTTGACGTGCCGCAGCAACAGCTGGCGTAGCAAGAGAGATACCAGGGCTGATAATAATACGGGCTGCTTGCTGTAAAAGTTCAGCATCAATCTCGCCAAATTGGCGAATATCAATATCAACTGGTAATTGATCCGCTAAACCAGGATGTGCCTGAGCATCAGTGACTGCTACCTGATAACCTTGATTGGCCAAATAACGCGCTACGGACAACCCCGATTGACCTAAGCCAACCACGACTTGTAGACCATTGCCTTTATGAAGTAAGGCATCAGTTGCAGTATTAGCGGTCATATTTATTCCTTTTATTGGTCGGACAAAATGGTATTAAGTAAATCGACTTTATCAAGCAGTAAAGGATGCCATGGATATGAAAAGCATCATAACGGCATCCTCCGGATTTCGGTACTGATTTTTTCTGACTTTATGCTATTATGCGCCTGTTTTTATATTGCGTGGCTAGTGCTATAATAACCGCCCTAATCTGTATGTGACTAGGTGTTGAGCCAGGCCTTTTAGTTTAGCATGTTGTCCTATTCAACATACAATTGTCACATCTCTTTTAGCAAAGATTCTTACTTCTACCGCGACAAGTCATTGCTCATTTCACCAGTTGTTATTGTAGGTATACTTTTCAAGTACCTTACACTAAACAATCTGCTTTGAGTTATGGTCAAGTGTTTAATATATCCTAATTATTGGCAAGCGTATTTGTGACACCAGTAACAAATCAGTAGACATACTTATTATCAATTTTTAATAATTCAATGCCTCCACATGACTCAATGCCTGTCGTGGCATAAGAAAGATGGACAGCTACCTTTGTAGCGACGCGATCATTTTATTAATGAGTAATGATTACTTTTTTTACCCCTAACCCTATGCAGTTTACTTATGACATCTTTTATTGATAATTTACGTGACGAGTGGTTTTCCAATATTCGCGGTGACGTCTTATCAGGTTTGGTAGTCGCACTAGCACTCATCCCTGAAGCCATTGCCTTTTCTATTATTGCTGGTGTTGACCCAAAAGTCGGCTTATACGCCTCCTTCTGTATCGCCGTCGTCATCAGTTTCGTCGGTGGTCGCCCAGGTATGATTTCGGCAGCGACCGGCGCAATGGCACTGGTGATGGTTGATTTAGTTGCCGATCATGGTTTGCAATATTTGCTCGCTGCGACTTTATTATGCGGTGTGATTCAGGTTGTAATGGGTATTTTAAAGCTGGGCAACTTAATGCGCTTTGTCTCGCGCTCAGTAGTCATTGGCTTCGTCAATGCGCTAGCAATCTTGATATTTGCCGCACAGCTGCCTGAGCTAAACCCGATGACTGAACGTGTTGGTATGACGGTATATATCATGACAGCCGTAGGCCTAGCGATTATTTATCTGTTTCCACTCATTCCAAAGATTGGTCGCGTGATTCCCTCTCCGCTTGTCTGTATCGTTGGCTTGACCGCTGTTGCCATGTACATGAACCTCGATATTCGTAACGTCGGTAGTATGGGTGATTTACCAGATTCATTACCAATGTTCTTATTACCTGATATTCCATTGAACCTAAACACCTTGCTAATTATCGCGCCTTACTCTATCGCATTGGCTGTCGTTGGCTTATTAGAGTCTATGATGACTGCGACAATCGTCGATGAACTAACCGATACGCCAAGTGATAAAAATAAAGAATGCCGTGGTCAAGGTATTGCCAACGTGGTATCAGGTTTCTTTGGTGGCATGGCAGGCTGCGCCATGATTGGTCAGTCGATGATCAACGTCAAATCTGGTGGACGTACACGTTTATCAACCATGATTGCGGGTGTGGTTTTATTAATTATGGTGGTATTCCTAAGCGAGTGGGTCAGCCAAATTCCAATGGCAGCATTGGTTGCCGTCATGATTATGGTATCTATTGGTACTTTTAACTGGCAATCTCTTCGTGAATTCAAAACCCACCCAATGTCCTTTAACATTGTCATGCTAGCGACTGTATTGACCACAGTGTTTACGCATAACTTAGCTTATGGTGTGGGCGTCGGTGTCCTACTATCTGCTCTGGCATTTGCCAATAAGATTGGTCAATTCTTGACCATCTTTAGTGAATATGACGAAAGCTCTAATACCCGTTATTATTATGTGCAGGGCCAAGTGTTCTTTGCTTCTACGACGCAGTTTTTGCATAGCTTTGATACTAAAGAAGCCTTAGACAAGGTACAGATTGATGTTAGTCAAGCCCACTTTTGGGATGTTAGTGCGATTGATACGTTAGACAAACTGGTCATGCGCTTGCAGCGCGAAGGGATTGATGTCAAAGTAGTAGGACTCAACAAAGCCAGCCGTACGATGATTGATCGCTTCTCTGTTCATGATCGACGAGATATTGGCTTATTAGATTAAGCAATGCTGCACTTATAAAGTGAGTGCTGACTAATTACGAAGTAATTTAAGAAACAGCTGTATTGGTTGATAGAGTTGGGTAAATATTGACATCCCATTCTGACACCAAGCAGCTGTATTTTTATGACTAGAATGATTTGGTGTTCTTATGAGTAATTTGAAACTAGATAGCGTAATCGCCTGCTTGGACTGCCCTGATCATGTACAAGCAGTGCTAGAAGCTAGCATGTGGGCGTCTACGCGCTTACAAGCACCTATTGGACTACTGCACTCTGTACCGAGCTTGCAACAAAAAGCGGCGTTAAATTATTCTGGCTGTTTAAATGTCGATGATGAAAATATGCTGCTCGAGCAATTTACAACCAAAGAAAACTTAGGTAACTATGAGCTAAAGTCACAAGGTAAATTGCTCCTGCACCAAGCCACTACCTACTGCGATCAGCAGCATCACAAACTAACCACTTATACCTTACATCGGCATGAAAACCTCAGCGAAAGTATCGATTATGTCGACGATAAAGCACAGCTCATCGTTATAGGCCACAATGTCACCTGTAAAGCAACGTTGAGCCAACTGATTCGAGTCAGTCACTGCCCCATTTTGGTGACTCATGCACCATTTTTGCCCCCTGCTACTGCTTTGTTTGCCTTTGACAACAGCCCAACCTGCCATAAGCTGCTCAATTGGCTATGCAAAACAGCACTTATTCGTGCACTCACCGTTCACATTGTCATGGTAGGCAAAGAAAGTTCTGAGAACTGTGATGCCCTGCGTGAAGCCTATGCAAGGCTCAAACAAGCAGGCATTAAAGCAAAAAAAGCATTGCTTGACTGCCGCGATGTCACTGCTGCTTTGAACTATTATCAAAATGAAAATAATATCGGCCTACTCATGACCGGAGCTTTCGGCCAGTCTCGTATTCGCGAGCTACTACAAGGCAGCGACACAAAAAAGCTACTGGGCAGCACCAAAACACCGTACCTCCTATTTCCTAAAGGCTAGGCTCACACTGGCCTGTCACTGAACTGCTAACTATTTTCGTCTTTTCAGGTACAGCGCACGAGTACTTATGTCAAGCGCTGTCACCTATTCATGCGACTTATCACCTTACTCTCTAAAGCTTTTGTTAAGCCTAATTTTCAATGCATTTTCATATAGTGAATCAATTTAGCAAATCATCACATGAAATACATGGATCGCCTCCCCAAGCACCTAAAAAGTTGGTTATAATAAAGTTTTCGTTGATTCAACGCCAACGGTTGATACACGCTATTTATGTGCATAACAATAGTGCTTACCGTGGTAGCATAGTTTGTACTCCTTGCCATAAAAATAAAAGTTTTTGAGCACAAACCCCCAATCTTACCTATCCCCCTTGAGTAAATTGGCACAGTTCTTGAATAACTTATTAGTAAGCATGGCAGCGAGACGATGTACCACAATGCCTCTATCAACCTGCAGCATCACACAAATAAGGAATATTTTATGAAGCTAATCACTGCGATCTTAAAACCGTTTAAGCTCGATGATGTACGTGAAGCGCTTTCTGACATCGGTGTCAAAGGTGTCACCGTAACTGAAGTTAAAGGTTTCGGTCGCCAAAAAGGTCATACAGAACTTTATCGTGGCGCAGAATACGTGGTGGACTTTTTACCGAAAGTAAAAGTCGAAGTGGCTGTTATCGATGAGATGGTCGAACCTGCTATCGAGGCGATCACTCGCATCGCTAGCACTGGCAAAATTGGTGACGGAAAAATCTTCGTGACCGCGCTTGAACAAGTCATTCGTATCCGTACGGGCGAGACAGGTCCTGATGCTATTTAAGGCATATGACTAACCTATAAATATAGAATTATAGAATCACACCGATAGCTATATTGCATCAATTCAAGGGGGAATTAATATGCAAAATCAAATCTTCGAGCTCCAGTACGCACTTGATACGTTTTATTTTTTGATATGTGGGGCGCTAGTCATGTGGATGGCAGCGGGCTTCACTATGTTAGAAGCTGGCCTGGTTCGTTCAAAGAACACCGTTGAAATCTTAACCAAAAACGTCGCACTTTTCTCTATCGCTTGTACTATGTACATGATATGTGGCTATGCCATTATGTACGGTGGCGACTTGTTTTTAAGTGGTATCGCAGGTGACGATACATTAGTAGCCAGTGCTTTAGCTACTTCAGCTGAAAACGGCTTTGATGGTGACTCTGTCTACTCTGCTGCATCTGACTTTTTCTTCCAAGTGGTGTTTGTCGCAACTTGTATGTCAATTGTTTCAGGGGCTGTGGCTGAACGCATGAAGCTTTGGGCCTTTTTGCTATTCGCCGTGGTGATGACTGGTGTCATCTATCCACTAGAAGGTAGCTGGACTTGGGGTGGCAATGATGTGTTTGGCATGTTCAACTTAGGTGACATGGGCTTTTCTGATTTTGCAGGTTCTGGTATCGTTCACATGGCAGGTGCTGCTGCAGCATTAGCAGGCGTATTACTATTAGGAGCACGTAAAGGTAAATACGGTCCTAACGGCGAAATACGTGCTATTCCAGGTGCCAACCTACCATTAGCAGCACTTGGTACTCTCATCTTGTGGATGGGCTGGTTCGGATTTAACGGTGGTTCAGTACTCAAACTTGGCGATATCGCTAGCGCAAACTCGGTTGCTATGGTCTTTTTGAATACTAATGCAGCTGCAGCTGGTGGTGCAATTGGTGCTTTAATCATAGCGCGCCTTATCTTTGGCAAAGCTGATTTAACAATGCTCTTAAATGGTGCACTTGCAGGACTGGTTGCTATTACAGCTGAACCATCTACTCCAACTGCATTGCAAGCAACACTCTTTGGCATGATTGCTGGTGTTATCGTGGTGCTATCTATTTTAGCCTTAGACAAAATCAAAATAGATGACCCAGTCGGTGCTATTTCAGTGCATGGTGTTGTTGGTTTATTTGGTCTATTAATCGTACCGATTACCAATCCAGCGGCTTCGTTTGTAGGTCAGATTGCTGGTGCTGCTACTATCTTTGTTTGGGTGTTTGTTGCCAGCTTAATCACTTGGGCAATTATCAAAGCAGTCATGGGCATCCGTATCTCTGAAGAAGATGAGTATGAAGGTGCAGATATAGCAGAGTGTGGTATGGACGCATATCCAGAGTTTGTAAGATAAGAACTTTAAGCTTATCTTAAAATCTATACCATAAAAATCCCGCATCACCAAAAGGTGTTGCGGGATTTTTTTATATCTATATCAGTAAAATCTCATATCAATAAAGAGTTTGTACTATTTCTTTTTCCATGTTTGACTGCGTGAAAACGGACCAAGATAACCTTTTAGACTTAGAGTACTACCCTTTAAACTTGCAGTCATACGATAGTCTTTCCCTTTCTCAGGATCAGTGATTGTACCACCACTATATTTACCACCGCCATCAGCCTTCAACCCTTTAATCACTCTCGTACCAACGTATTTTTTGCCTGTCGATGAATTGGTCGCGATCAGTGTACCAGTTAGTACTCCATTTGATTCAGTAATTTTTACGGTGCCTTTTGGCTTGCCTTCATCAAATGTCTGCCATGTCGTATTGGCTAGCGGATCAGCGGCAAATGCCATACTGGCTAAACTAATACCTGCAACGGCTAATGTGGTTTTTGTAAATAATTTCATAGATTGACTCCCTTCATACAATGATTGCTCGAAACATTATGTTCCTGCTATTCTACGCCTATCCTTTGCTAGAATCTTTTATTACAAGCTTTGCGCTCTGAGATTAATTGAAAACAAACAGCCGCTATTACTTATTAAGTTATATGTACTAAACAGCTTTTAGCAAAAATAAGCGCTGCCTTGCCTCATTATAAGCAATTTTTGTATTTTGCCTAGTAGTTTTTTATAGTTTATAATTCCTATAAAAACAAAACTATATCAAATAGTTATAAAAAAGGATTGTCTATATCCTTATCTGATTGGTCATCCTTTTCTTTTGACTTGTCTTCCTCGTTACTATAAAGCTTATGCTTATCAAAGGCTTGCATCATTCTAGCTGTCAGCTCGTGTAATTGCTTCGCTTGTTGATATCCAGTGTCATCTAAAGTCACATCGATATCACCGTAAATGGTGATTTTGTCTTTCTGATTTTCTATGACAAGGTCGCCAATTTGCATACTTTGGTGATTGTTGGCAAATGGTTCAATCATGTGGTCGCCGCTCCTATTAATAACATTTTATTTTTCAGTATGACATCCCTTCATTGAGGCGCTCTACGCTTGTAGTTGTACCAGAAGCCATTTAATAATCTCCCAAATAAATAGCATCCAAGTAGGCTCTTCTTCTGGCTCAGCAGCAGGGAGGTCCGAGCTATCACCAGCTTTTAATGGTAAATCAAAAGCTTGTGCTTTAGTTTGCGAGTCAAGCACGGGTAAGACATCAATTCCTATTTCACTGGCTAAATCATGGACACTAATGATCTCTATCCGCTCGGATTCATCATTTGGTGCGTAGTACACCCCTGCTTGATTGGTCGCTGGAATATAGACGGCCTTAAAAAAATGACTGGGTACAAGCACGCGATCAGCGAGCTGCTTGGTTTTTTTGTCAGTGAAAGCAACGCCGGTCACTGTATATATTTCGCCATATTGCTGAGTCATATAGCGGGTCGCTGATTCGATATTACGCCAGATATAACGGTTGTTGCGCGGTGACTGCGGTGCAATATTGGCCAAACTAAAGCTGTCATATTGCTGACTGCGATTGGCCATGTCGGCATTGGGTGCCAAATGTCCACGATCATAGCCAGAACCTGAGTAATCTGATAATGAAGCACGCGCTGAGTCTGGTAACTTACTTTCTTCATGAAAGCTGTCTTCGCGATCAATCTCTCCGGCTTGCTGTAGTCGCTTGCGGTCTAAATGCTCTGCCGACCACAGTGGCGTACGTGATACACCTGAATACATAACTGCAAAGCCGTCCATGCATAGCTCTTGTGTCTTACTACTGAGTTTATCGTTGGTAAATTCGGGATAAACACCACCATAAAAAGACTCACTACACTGAGTAAAATCATCAGCATGTGCTGAAGCTATACTAACAGCAGCCATCATCACGGCCATGATAACGCTGTTTTTAAAATTATATTTAAGCCTACCAGAAATTCTCATTCAACTTTCAACCATCTGTGCTTGTTATTACGGGTACGCTATCCTAGCAGGGGTCTGCAAATAAAGAAAGATAAGGCGTAAGTGGTGACATTTTAAATGGTATCCGCTATACTTAGCCAGTCAAAAAAACGGTGAAGTGGGTGAGTGGCTGAAACCGCACGCCTGGAAAGTGTGTATACGTTCATAGCGTATCGAGGGTTCGAATCCCTCCTTCACCGCCAATCTTATAAAGCACTCCTTTTCCCACCTTGTCCTAAATACTCCCATATACCTCTGTAACCCTTTATAAATAACGCGTCTAGCGTTTTTTTTATGTCTAGTGTTTTCCCAATCTATCCGAATATAACCCACCTATCCCGTGGCTTGTGTTGGTCTATCTGTTGGTCTATGATTTCATTAGACCTCAAAAAGACCAACATTTAGGCTTTATAATTCAGCTTTAGACCAACGTTATATTTGTAACGCTTGAATTACAAGGCTTGGAAGCATAAGGAGTAGACCAACATGTTAAGCGATAGCAAAATCCGCAAGCTCAAACCAAGTGAAAAATGTACGCCTTCACGTCCTGACAAATATAGTGATCAGTATGGGCTACAGCTTTTAGTCCGTAGCACAAGCACAAAAACATGGATAA
Organism: Psychrobacter sp. AOP31-B2-9; assembly: GCF_052378005.1. Lineage (NCBI taxonomy): Bacteria > Pseudomonadati > Pseudomonadota > Gammaproteobacteria > Moraxellales > Moraxellaceae > Psychrobacter > Psychrobacter sp. AOP31-B2-9. The sequence continues at coordinate 41,172 of NZ_JBQSXG010000002.1, read as the reverse complement.
GCGCTTATCGCTTTGATGGTAAGCAGACACGCCTCACACTTGGCACTTACCCCATCATGTCACTCGCTGAAGCCAGACAAGCCAATACTGAGATTAAAGCGCTACTAGCAGATGGTATCGATCCAAAAAATAAAAAGCGTCAAGATAGGCTCAATAATGTTCATGCACAAAAATTCAATGATTATGCGTTAGACTGGCTCGCTGAACGTCAGCGTAACGTCAAGCCACGTACCTATCAGCAAGACTATAACCGTATGCATAAAGACGTGTTGCCCCACTTTGAAGGCATTGCACTAAAAGATGTAAGCTTTGAGGATTGTCGATCAATGGCAGATGAGATCGAAAAGCGTGTGAACAAAGACGGTGAGCCGCCACGCGAGGTAACCAGACGCACTATCGATCTGGTGGCTAATGTCTTAAGACGTGCCAAACGCGAACGCATCATTGAGCAAAATCCAATCGATGATCTAAAAGCACTCTATCCTAAAGCCAAAAGTCAGCACATGAAGCATGTAGATATCCATGAGCTGCCTGCCCTACTCCAAGCTATTGAGAATTATCATGGTCATGACCAAACCCGCTTAGGTATGAAGTTTTTAGCGTACTCATTTTGCCGCACCATTGAACTACGTATGATGAAATGGGCGCATATCGACTTTGCCAACCGTTTATGGCGTGTTGATATCGATAACCTTAAAATTGCACGTAAGCACGTTGTACCGTTGTCAGATCAGATGCTAGCAGTACTAGAGGAGATGAAACCCATCACAGGACAATATGAATATGTGTTCTATCATACGGGTATGCATCAGCCGTATAGTGAGGAGTTTATTAATAACGCGCTAGATATTCTAGGCTATGCTGGTAAGCAGACAGGTCACGGCTTTCGTCACATCGCCTCAACCAATCTTAACGAGCTTGGCTACATGGGCGACGCGATTGAAAAACAGATGGCACATGACAAAAAAAGTAACATACGCGCGGTTTATAACCATGCTCAGCATTTAGAAGAGCGCCGTAAGATCATGCAGGTTTGGGCTGACTTTTTAGACTTACTAAGAGACAAAGGCGAAGTTGTAGACTTTCAAACAGCGCGGCAGCAGATTGAGCAGTCAATAAGCGAGAATAAACAAGCATCACTGTTAGAAGTAGATAGCGAAACTCTGATACAGGCTTTGAAAGATAAGGGAGTTACTAGCAAAGACTTACAATCCTTGCTATCCGATAGATAAGCTAGCGCTAACTTAAATTGAGGGTTGCCTTAGAGTAACCCTCTAAGCATCTGTCTTTTCTACAATGAGACGCTCATACATCTGCTCTATCGAATCATTGATAACCTGATTTGCAGTAGAACCCTTCTGCTTCATTATCGCTTTTAACTTATCTTGATTTTTCTTATATATCTTAATGCTACCATTCTCTACCTGCTTCTTTTTACTATAATGCTTTTGTCCGTCCCATGCTTTTTTCATGCTATATAGCGTGTAGCTTCGTTCAGAGAAGCCTTTGTTCTTTTTAGTCCCTATATCAGCATTTTCAACATTGGACAAAACATCCAGACTTGCAAGAATAAGCTTGTATTTCTCTTCAATATTCTTTGGAATAAAGACCCTATCCAGAATAATTTGTTGAGGGTTTTTGGCACGTAGATATTCGTATATCCACTCTATCTGCTCCGTATTGGTAGCGTCTATCCATTTAGCATCTCTTGTCAAATCCAGCTGATTTTTGAAATATACGGCTTTAGCCTTAAGTACATTTTTTACTTGGAAATCGCCAAATGAATCAGCCTGATGCTCGTAACTTGGTAAGCTTTTTTCCCATAACTCTATAAATTCATTAGTTTGATAGCGTAAAACATATGTTACTGCGTCGATCAGCTCGTCTTTACCTTGATATGCACTATAGCAGATACCTTTTTCTATTAGATAAGCTAAAAACAGTGAATAACGCAAATTGTCCTTGAACCAGTCTAAATATGACTCGGGCAAGAGGTTATTTATCTTGTATTCGATTATATGGTTAAATTCAATTAAGGGTTCAGGATGATCTTGGAAGTATGACACTAAACTATTTTTATAGTCATCATCGTCAAGACCTATATTATCGACACCACGGCCATCCATCAGGTTTTTGCTGTACAACAATGCTCTAGCATCTTCAGTATTCATCTGTCTTAAAGCTTCAAAAAACCTTTCTATATTTGTGCGATCTCTTCTACATGCTTGAATAAACTCATCTGTTACAAACCTTAAAGTCTTAGAGTTTGCGTAGCGCATCGAGGCGTCATCAAAATTGCTTCGATCATAGTCATCGAACACTGGTAAAGAAACATCTAGCACTTCATAAAAGGTATCTATGCGTCGATTCATTATAGTTTTTTCCTTATAAACTTATAGATATATCTTAGTAAATTTAACACAAATTTGTAGTTTATCACTGGCTATTTTCTAGTATTTTTATAGCAACAAATTACGTCAGCAGTTGATAAATAAGCCCATAGAGCTAATTTATGCAATGTAAGCTTATTAATATAGTTCTATTAACCCAAAACCGTAACTCTATCCTCTTAATATAACCGAGTCTAGCGGTATTTTTAGTTTCCATACCCCCTAGGTTATGGGCATTAAAATGAGCCTTCTTAACAGCTTATTATATATTATTGTTTTTTATCGGCTGACCACTATGAGTATGTGATACGAATAACAATCATGTTTCTTGATAAACGATTATGAATTAACCCTTAATAATAGCGCCCTAAAATATTATGACTCTCCTCATGTATATGAACCTATACTGGAGAAATAAATCATGATCAACTCACCTAGACCCTCGCATCAAATTAATGCTGCTATTCACCAAACAGTGTATTAACTTTTCTCTATCAGCTAACTCCATTTACTCAAAAAACATCAATATGAACCAAGATCCCTACAATTGAGGATAATGTATTGCCGATATCTCCGCAGTATTGGTAAGTGCCACTAACCGGTTATTGATATTATTATATAGCGCAGCGTTACCACGCTGACTATCTCCTCACTAAACCACCAGTAGTCAGAATAAAAAAATATGATGTAGCTCTACTATGTGCAAGATAAACCACATAGGAGAAATACCATGGAAAACACCAACCTCAATCAAAGTAACTTATTAACTAAAGTTCACCAACTGGTAATCGATATCATTTCTAATGAATTGAGATTTGACCTGATAATATATGAGCTGAACGATTTGTATCATCCGTTCATGTATTACTATGAGAGTGACAATGGATTGATTTACTCGATGCCCATTGAAGCTTTCTTTCGCAGTACGCAATATATCGTTGGTGATCAATATCCAGAAGATGTCATTTGGGATTACGATAAAACACAGCGTCTTATTAAAACACTGTCATACTATAAAAAAGATATTAAGCGTGAACGTAGTGTGTTTAGTTATCAGGAGTCTAAAAATAAGAGGACTCTCGAAAAATATGTACGCCATCTGATTAATCATTACAAAAGACTGCTCTTTGTACGTATCGACCTAAAGTACGCCAAAGAAACAAGCCACCTTGTTAGCATTGAAGATTTTTATCATCACATGAGCAAATTCCGAGATCTTATCGGTAATGAGGAAACGTGCTTTGAAGATTTGCAGGGCTACGCTTGGGCTTTAGAGCATGGTGGCATCGAGGGCGGATTACATTGCCATTTATTGCTGATATACGACGGTAATGATAGACAAAATGGTTGGTATATCGCAAAAGAAGTCGGTGAAAAATGGAAGCAGGTCACTCAGGGGTCTGGCACCTATTATAACTACCACAATAAAAAGACTAAGCAGGGGTATGAGCGAAACGGTAAATTAGGTATCGGCATGATTCATCAGGATAACGAACAGGAAGTTAACAACGCTCTTAGAACGTCGTGTTACCTGACGCAACCAAGCAAGTATGACCAAAAATTAAAAGTATGGCTTCCAAACATGAACACCTTTGGACATGGTCAATACCACACATCCGACCGCCGAGGACTACCACCCATATCAAAATAATCTCAGATATATACTATTACCATGAGATTGAGTACAGCCTGTTTGTGTGTACCTTATTCCTTCATCAAGGTCTGCTTTTTAGCAGGCCTTTTTTATGCGCAAAATTTAGGAGTATATATGAAAACCCTGTGTCCTAGCTGTGAGTCATCTTTGGTCTACGAGATGACTGATGGTAGTCAAATCAATCTTATTGATCAGCTGTTATCCCCTGCGGTATTAGTCAGCCTTGGTGTTAGTCTTTGCAAAGCACTTAAAGTACATCCTGCTATAGGTGTGGTTGCAGGAACAACGGTAGCAGCGCTTATTGAGATCACTCAGTCTCATCAAGCGCTGCCAATACTGGTCAATAAACAATATCGCTGTGATGACTGCTCGCATGTCTTCACCACCTTTCACTCATTCACTTGAACTCAATTTAATCATAATACAAAAGGAAAATCATCATGGCACATTTAGTAGAAAGCATGGCATACGTTGGCGAAACCCCTTGGCACGGCTTAGGGAATGAGCTATCTCCCAAGCAGCCGTTAGAGGTTTGGGCACGTGAGGCAGGAATGGATTGGCGTATTGAATCATCCGATGTCAGCTTTATGGCTGAAAACGATCGAGGGCACAATCTCATCTTGCCCTTCGCCGATCAAAAGGTCTTGTACCGATCCGACACGCTTGATCCATTATCAGTGGTCAGTCAGCGCTACCAAGAGGTTCAGCCTGAAGAAATACTTGAATTTTATCGTGAGCTAACGGAACACTCCCACTTTGAGCTTGAGACCGCAGGTGTGTTAAAGGGTGGGCGTAAGCTATGGGCATTGGCACGTACAGGCCAGTCAGCCAGTCTTAGGGGCGGAGATGTCAGTAACGGCTATCTACTGCTGGCAACCGCTTGTGATGGTACGCTGGCTACCACAGCACAGTTTACCAATATCCGTGTGGTGTGTAATAACACCTTAGCGGTCAGCCTTGCTGATGGTAGTGGCGGTGTGGTTAAAGTACCGCATAGCACCTCTTTTGATGCCGACAAGGTCAAGCAGCAATTAGGCGTGTCGGTTAAGCAGTGGGATGAGCACATCTATGAGATGAAGCAACTGTCTGAGCGCCGTGTGACTCAAGCAGAAGCGGCTAACTATCTAAGCCGTGTGTTTAACGATCAGGACAATGACATCATCCTATTTAACAGCGCTAAGAAAGAAAAAGACGCTGTGCCCAATGCTCGCGCAATGAATAAGGTGATGCAGATGTTTAATGGTCAAGGACGCGGGGCGGATCTCGATGCGGCCAAAGATACCGCTTATGGCTTGCTCTGTAGTATCACTGAGTACGTCGATCATGAACGCCGAGCAATGAATACAGACAATCGACTTAACTCAGCATGGTTCGGTGCTGGGGCTAAGCTGAAGGAGAAAGGCTTACAGGATGCGCGAGCTTTAATCGCTTAGCGGTCTCAGTTATTTTATTACACCAACAATAACCACGTCTTAGGGCGTGGTTTTTTTATGCCGATTATTCAACCGATCACATTCACTAACTTATTTATAAGGAAGCTATCATGGAAACCATCGCTTTAAATAACACCGCTCAAACGAGACGTCGTAAGCGCTTAACGGTTAGAGCCAAAGACGTTAAGCCTGCTACACCTGCTGCTCAGGTAAACACAAAGACAGCTAAACCCAATCTTGACAACGATACAGCTCAAAAGGATAAAACAGTCAAAACCACAGCAAAACGCTTAATCAGCACCAAACATCTCAGCCATGACAAATGGCTTGAAGTGCGCAAGCAAGGTATTGGTAGTAGTGACGCTGCTGCTGCGTGTGGTATTCATCCGTATTTATCAATGCTTGAGCTGTGGATGATTAAGACAGGACGTATGGAATCAAACCTTGATGAGAGCATCGAAGGGTATTCACCGTTGTATTGGGGCAACACCTTAGAGCCTATGGTGGCTAAATACTACCAAGAGCACACGGGTAATAAAGTCAGGCGCGTCAACGCCATCTTGCAGCACCCTGATCCTGAGCAGCATTTTATGTTAGCGAACTTGGATTATGCAATCACTGGTAGCGATGAAGTACAGATACTGGAATGCAAAACTGCAGGAGAGCACGGCGCTAAGCTGTGGAAACATGGCGTACCGTTATATGTGACTTGCCAAGTACAGCATCAACTAGCGGTTACAGGCAAACAAGCCGCACATATCTGTGTATTGCTTTGCGGACACGAGGCGAAGATCTACAAGGTTAAGCGCGATGAACGTTTGATTGCGTCTATCATGGAGCATGAGCGTCTGTTTTGGCAATACGTCGAAACCGACACACCACCAACGCCCGATCACTCAGAGTCAGCGGCGCGCGCCTTAAAGCAGCTTTACCCTAAGCCTGAGCCTACCAGTAAAATCGATTTCAGCGAAGACGCTGGGGCTAATAAGCTATTCACTAAGTTACTTAATCACCGTGATTCAATGAGTGAGCTACAAAAGCAGCATGACCAGATCAAACATCAACTGCAAAGCTTAATCAAAGATAATGAAGTAGCGGTCTTTGACAAAGGCGCAATCTCGTGGAAGCGCTCGAAGGACAGCGTGAGCTTAGACAGTAAAGCCGTCACTAAAGCCCATCCTGAGCTGATGGATAAATTTAGTAAAACCCGTCAAGGCAGTCGTCGCTTCGTCATCTTAAACGATAATTAAACCAAGACAGCTAATCTCATTAACCAAACGCATAAAGCCCACCTATCACAGGTGGGCTTTTTTATGTCGATTTATTCAAATTATTAAACAAATAAGGAATATCATCATGATTAAAGGTCTAACGATTACCCCGCCCGTACTCGGTCGTATCAGCATTGGACGCGTTATCCAAAAGGATGGCAAACGCCTACCTGCCAAAGACGATCAATTCACCATTACCAGCCAAGTGCAAAATAAAGACGGCTGGGTCAATCATCCGCTTGATGAAAAGCTCCGCGCACGTAGTGAAGGTAAGCTCAGACAAATACCCGTTCGTATGCTGTTCAATGATCCTGATCTTAATTTACGAGCTCAGTACACGTTATTCGATCGGCAAACAGGTCGCCCGTTATGCGTGGGAGATGGCGAACACTGTCAGCGTCGCACCAACAATGGCATAGAGCAACTGCCTTGCCCCTCGCCTGATCGCTGTCCGCTAGCACAAGGCGGTGCTTGTAAGCCTTATGGCAGACTGTACGTCAATCTGTCTGAGGACGATGAATTAGGCACGTTTATCTTTCGTACCACAGGCTTTAATAGTATTCGCACCCTTGCGGCACGATTAAGCTACTTTGCCGCAGTGTCAGGTAATAAGCTGTCCTGCTTACCCCTGCAATTAACGCTTAGAGGCAAAAGCACCACACAGAGCTATCGTACGCCGATTTACTTTGTGGATTTAACCTTGCGTGATGGGGTGACACTCAAAGATGCAGTACAGCAAGCTAAGGCGATTGATACTGATCTTAGCGAGCACGGCTTTGATCAAGCAGCGTTGGAGCAAGCTGCCACGCTTGGCTATGCCAATTCGTGCTTTGAAGTTGATGGCGATGAGATGTCTGATGTGGTGGAAGAGTTTTATCCACAAGATGACAGCAATCAAACAGCCAGTCAGCCACAGCCAAACACACGCAGTATTGCGCAAGGGCTACGTCAGAGTGTGACGGCGGTGAGCTAAAGCAAATATGCCGCATAAAAAAGGAGCTGATCAATCAGCTCCTTTTTTTATTACCTGCATCAAAGGCTAACGCTCGGACTGCATGGGATGCCATAAAAAAATATGGGACTCGGTAAGTATATGAGAGGTGATGCTCTCGTTCACTTACAAGGAGATAATCATGGAAAATTTAAACGCAAACACTCAGCAAAACACATCAACACTAAGCATGCCACAGATACCACGAATGCTGCCGCTAAAACAGGTCGTACACTACACAGGGCTTAGCAGCACAACGATTTACGATATGCTCGATAAAAGATCGAATCGTTACGACCCAACCTTCCCTATTCAGGTTAAGCTATCTAAAGGGCGCGTAGCATGGGTTGAAAGCGAAGTCGCTCAGTGGATTGAAGATAAGATAGCTGCTCGATTTCATTGAGCAGTGACGAATAAATAAGCCGCGTAGGGTGGCTTATTTTTTTTGTCTTCTTTTTAACCTAATAGTTTAGTAGGATGCAATATAAAATATAGCTGTAATTATGAGTATAAGGCGATTAGACACGGACTTTCACTATGGACTTAAGAAAAGAAATAGCCTCAGATATTGCTGCTGCATTATCTAAAAACCTCTCAGAGAAGATTACTAGACAAACTATCAGATGGATGCAAAGCTTTGATACCGCTTTAGATATGGGCTATCTCAAAAGTCTATGGGATGATGTCTGCTATCAGCGTCAAACTACTGAGTCTTTTTCATGGAGTTACTACGATGATATGATTTTAACGTTTGTAGCAGCACAGCTCAAAGAGCTAAATAAATATGAAGTTAATGCTATTTGGTTGCAGACTGACGCGATCTACGAACAGCTAGATGATATGCAGACCGATGGAATAGTTACAGATAGCAAATATTCAGAAATAAACGCATCTTTCTACATAAACGATATAGCAAGGTATGTCATGAGTGAATATATTTACAGAGAAGCTAAAAGCTGGAGAAATGACAGACTTAGACAACTACTAGGCTACTTTTAAAGTACTCTAGGTAGCTAAACGTAGCTAGGTTTAGCTACGTTTAGCCGCATCTAGCTACGTTTAGCTGCCTTTAGCTATCTTTAAGATACCATGTTTGGTTTTCGGATGTCACTGAACCATCACGGCGCATTTTCTGCAATAGATTGCGCACCTTGTTCTTACGCTGTTTATCGTCCAATACTTGCGGTAGCTTATTAGCCAGCATTTTATCAAAGTCAGCTAGTCTGCCTCGCTCAAATGTTTTGAGGTATTCTATAATCAAACTTTGATAATGCATGTCATCTAGGCCGCGCATTTGCATATACTCCGCCTGCTGCTCAGTATGCTTGGCAACATCAGCGGCGATGATATAGCTGTTTTTACGTCCTTCTATCAGTGATTTTTTACGTAACGCGTCGGCTTCCTCTTCAGTGATGCTCTGCCCTTTTTGAACTTTATCAAGCGCTATAATGTCATGCAGTGTGAGATTATCGACGGTTGCTAACTGCTTGGCGTACTCTTGATCAAGCACTTTACCTGTAAACTTCACGCCTACTCTTTCACGGGTTAAGTCATAATCTGGCAATGGGAAAAAGCGCTTAGACTGAATCTGATACATTTTTTTGATGCCGCTACCGATGGTGTCCATCATATTTAGATTGACCATGGCATTGACCAAAAATGGATTGCGGTAACTCGCTTCAGGCGCATCTTGCAGTAGTACATTTTCAATGGTCTTAGGAATAAACGCACCGCTATTTTGAAACAATAGCGTTGAGTCCTCTTTTTCAACTACTATGATACGTCCACCTAGGCGGTAGTCTTGATGACCAATAGCATTACTTAACGCTTCACGAATGATATAGGGATCGTACTGCTGCACCTCTTCAGGAAACAGCGTACCTGATGCCATGTAGCGATAATTGAGATTACGAATTTTGTTATACACCTCATCTAAGACTAACAAAAACGGGGGTTCAAAATGCTCATAGTCTTTTTCGATGCCATCAACACCCTTTAAAATCCAAGTGATATGCGCTTGCGCTGGACTCAAAAAACTCGTGGCTTCATAACGTCCTAATAAGATAATCGCTGTGTTAGTAATCTGACCGTGAATGGTAATTTTGGCTTTATTTAAAAAAGTGATGTCGTCCCATTCTTTAACATCTTCAGCCAACCGCTTGTTTTTATCCGCAAAAACTTGTCTAGCAACCGCAATGGCCTTAGGGTCAAGGTCTTCAAGCGTTGCTTCATGACAAATCTCAGCGCTCCAATCATCGGCTTGATTTTGCCAGAGCTTACGGCTTTGATCGGGATAATGCTTGAGCAGCTTTGTGACGCTACCAATACGAATATAAGGCTCATGCAAAAAGCTGACAGGCGTATCGATAGCTGCTGGAATCTCAAACAGTACCACCGCTTTATCATCAATCTGTAATTCATGAATGGTAAAGTGAATCTTAGGGCTTAGACGGCTTACCAGCCAATGCTCTAAGTCTTCGTTACCTTTGGCTTTTTTTGTTCTTGGGCTAAAGCTTGTGCCGACAATATCGTGCGTGCCGTCCTCTACGCCAAACACTAAATAACCAAATTTCTTACCAGCCAAGCACGCGCCATTAGCAAGCGCAGAGATACGCTTGCCGATCTCATCAGAGCTATGAAAGTTATGCTTAAACTCAAGCCATTCTTGTTCGGTTGGCTGCTGAGTTAGGCTTAGGGCAAGGCTTTGGTAGTGGTTGGGCATAGTGGAAAATATAATCAATTAATAAAAGTGGCAATCAATATACCATTAAGCGCTAAGGGTCTATATTGATATATTTGATTTTTTAGCAAATTAAATACTATTGATTATTTTATTTTGATGGAGGATTAGTGCTTAATAGTAACTGCTCTAATGGTGTGACCATCTCCCAGTTATAAAAATAATCCAAGCAGTTCACAATCACAAAAATAATGAGAGCACATACTAAGAGCAAATATCCAGCATGTGTGATTATTTTGACTTTAACAGGGGTAATCTCGGACTCCCATTTATTAAGCAGTGCATCAGGTATCTTATTATCTGCTACAAATCTATTAATTTGACGTCTCAAATGCCATAGATTGTAGCCCTGTTGAAACGTCGCGTACAACACCATGAAGGAATATACGAAGATTGAACCAATTACAAGACTATTGATTTTTGCACTAAATTTTGCCATTGAAATCAATGCAATGGTTACAGGTATAGCTAGAATCTGAGTCTGTAAGTTTGTGATTATATCGTTAGCTTTTTCAAGAAATTTCTCAGAATGCTCGGTTATTTTGTCATTAAATTTCGAAAATTTAAAGTTATCTAGGTAGAGAGCGTATTTAGAAAGTACAGACTGATACGTACTTTCTAAGTTTTGGAGTAGCGAAAAAATCCTATTTTCTTTATCTACACTGACTAGACTATCAATAACTATACTTGCAACAATAGTATTTCTTTCAGTTTCGTGAACTAGAAGTGACTTTTTGACCTCATCATCAACGTTATTGATATCTGCGTTCAACCAGCTAGTAAATTTTTCAATTATAGTACACAGATTGCCAGATTCTGAACTACTAGGTTTAGAAGTATTTGCTGAGCTTAGATAAAGTCTAGCAATATCTAAGTAACGTTTAGTTTCTCTAGGCATTACTGGAATTTCACAGTGAGTCTGAGCAAAAACAACAATTTGCTTGCCTTTACAATAATACTGCTCTTTCAAACAGTTAATAAATTTAAAAATTAACTCTAAGGTAGGTAGTAAAGTATTATCGCTATTATCTCTAAAGTCATACTTATCCTCATAGACAATTATCTCATCAGAAATAGCGTCATAACTCTCGTCTTCAAGGGCATGTTCGATATAGCTTTCATATGAAGCATACTGATCGGCAGTATCGACGATAGTTAAACTATAACTTATATTTTCATCTATCTCATAACAATCATCTTTAGTAGTAAACTTTGCAATATCGACAAAGTGTCCAGCTTCAAATGCTTGAATGAGCGTGATATCTTCCTGTTTTTCGAAAATAAAACAACCAGTGACACGCTTGCCAGAGAATTTAACATTCTGACTTCGTTTCACTAAAGTTAAGACTTGCTCACGTAGCTGGTTCATTTGAACCTCTATTTAAATAGCTTTCTAACTGCTGGTAGGTTCTCTGAGTTAACTTTTATTTCGATAACCGCTTCATCATTATCACCTTCTTTTAGCTTAACTTCTTCACCAAGTAAACTACGACTACCACTAATTTTGAGAATTCCATCGTCACTAATTTCGCCAAAATCGAGAGAAAACATTTCATAATTTTGAAGTGGTTTTGTTGCAGGAGCGAAAATATTACTATTATTTTCATCAGTTGCTGCATAACCGTTATTTTCTCTAAAGGTTTTAAAGCTATCTTCAACGGCTATAGTCAGGTTAGATAATGTACTTTTAGTAGCTAGGATTGGGTCTATTTCATCAACAATATTGACACTTTCTTTGTTTTTGGCTTTATGGCCAAGTAATGTAAGCACCTCACTTTGAAGCTCTTTTTTCGACTTCTCATCAAATGGGCTTTCATCAAGATAATTAATCAAACTTTTCATTAGTTTAGTCGTTGCTACGGTATCATCAAGTCTAACCCTTATCGGTAAGAAATCTTGAATATATTCAGGAATTTTACTGCTAGTTCCTTTTTGAATCCATTGTATATAGTTCTCAGCTTGATAGGTGCTTTCTAAATTTTTGTATTTGTGATCTTTAAACTTTGTGATATTGATCCGACATGCAATTTTCAGATTAGAGGCGTCAATATGATTGGTATCTATGATTTCTCCTGTCTCTTCGTTTATAGTAATTGCGTCTGTCAGACTTAATAGAGCAATATCAAGATACTCAATACCATCTAGTGTATAAAAGATCATTGGTAGATGATCACCAGTAGTCATAGGTTCTTTATATACATTATAATGCAAGGCTTTAGTAAGATGGTTAGTGATGCGTCTATATCTTGTTTGTGCTAACGATTCCTGCCTTAATACTGATCTGTCTTCATCAGGTTCAGATGGCACAGATGCTAATAGCTCCCGAGCAAATATATTATAAAAAGCTACATTAGTAGGTTTCGTAAAATGCAAAAGCTTCAGATCTATTATACATAGGTAGTCAGATAGCACCTCTCCTAAGGTGTCAGGGCTATCGAAAGCATCAATATGCGAATGGGCTAACCCATTTTTTTCTAATTGCTTATCAAGAAATTCAATTAATTTGCACACTTGTACGCTGTCAGCATGAAGATTTCTCCGAATCAATGGAGGCGTTACAGAATTCTGATGAGCCTCTTTTATAATTTGATGGATTATACTTGCTTGGACTACAGCCTTAGGTTGACTCATTTACACTCCGATTAGCCAATATGTACAGATTAAAAACAATTACAGTTCATAGCCTGCTTAAACCATAAGGCAGACTGAGGTTAAAATAACTTTCATAGTCACATTATTTATAGTGAGATAGAACCTAACTTCGATCTAAGCCCTCATCTCATAAACACTATCGTTACCGCCTCTATAGCTAGCAAAGATATGCTGATAAACGTCTACAGCCTTGGTATCCACATCTTCATCACTATATGACTCTTGAGGTAGCCATAGCAGATTGTCATGAATGACTATCTTAATCTGAGCAATAACCTCACGACTTTCTCGCCAGCGCTCAATATTTAACTTTTCAGCCTTTAATACGTCTAGTGTTTTCTTAGCCACTTTCTTCACTTCTTTGACGTCTTTTTTGCTCAGTTCCTTACCTTCAGTCAGTAGATCAAAAATCGCCAATACTTCCTGATCACCTAAGTTTTCTTTTATAGCTCTCTGTTCTTCAGCAGATAAGTCTTTAACAAAATCGTTCAGGTCATCAAAAACCTTCACCGTATTCTCTAAAGATTTACCTGCATTGTAAGCGTCTATTATTTCTTTATAACGCTCATAGAACTCAACTCTTGAAGGATTTTCCTTCAGCATTTGCTTCAGCTTATTCTCAATAACTTGTTGCAGGGTGTAGGTGATCGTATTTTTTTGGTCAGACTTAGCAAATGCGTCTTTTAATTTATCAAAATCTAAATTACTTAGGTCAATATAGACACCGTCTACATGATCACTTTGTTTGACACTGATACTATCACTCACCAAAGCTTGTAGCTTTTGCATGACTTCAGTGATATCAGCAGACTTGACGCTTTTATTGAGGCGCTTATAAATAGCATCAATTGCGTTATGGTCTTTGGTATGAGCCTTGGCTTGCGGTTCAGGAAAAAGAGCTTTATATTTTCTAAAGACATTTCTCGCCATAACTTCAAAGGTAGCGCGAGTGTTCTCGTTTAAACACACGCAGTTTTCAGCTTCTTGTATTTTGCTTATTCTCATCATTGGATTAGCATTCTTGAGAGATTCAAGATCAAAGCCTAGTGAGTAAAGATGCTTTGTTGTCTCTTCAATAGCAGCTCTGAGCTCTTCTTCTAGTTCAGATAGATCTGCTATTGGGCTACCAGTGCCCTCTCCCTTGCCTCCGCCACCAGTACTCCCACCTTCACCATATACAGAATATGCTTTTTCTAGCTGCTCGTAGACATTACCATAATCAACAATTAAGCCATTTTCTTTTTCATCATCATAGACACGGTTTGCCCGTGCTATGGTCTGCATCAAAGTATGACCTTTGATTGGCTTGTCTAGGTATACGGTAGAGACAGACTGAGCATCAAATCCTGTGATCCACATGGCACAAACAATCGCTAAACGAAACGGATTATCAGGATCTTTAAATTCTTTTTCTAGGTCACGCTCTACCATTTTTTTACGATGAGTCGCGATGTCTAGTCCCAGTTTTTTAAACTTATCAACTTCATTTTGCTCACTACTGACTACAACACAAACCTCAGTTTCAGCAACTCTTTTGTATTTGCGGCGCAGCTCTTGAGCTTCTTGCAGATCCTCAGCGTCGTCGATACGCTTTTGCAGCTCGACCAGATATTCAGTCCAATAGCTTTTGATCAGATCATACATACGCACCGCAGTCGGCTTATCAAGAGCAACTAGCATGCCTTTACCTTGATAGCCACGCTCATTAAAGTGCCATACCAAATCTTTAGCAATGGTCTCTAGTCGAGACTGTGCAGTTAATATGGGATAATTTTTACTGAACTTATAGATGAGTTTTTGTCTTTGCTCTTCGGTGAGATTTTCATCCTCTAAAGCTTCAGCCATCTTTTCATCGAGCTCTGGATTATCGATCTCGAGTAGCTCGCCCTTATTTAGATAATGTAGCGGTAACGTCGCCCCATCTTCAACCGCACGTTTAAAGTCATAAACGGACACGTAGTCACCAAATATATTTTTGGTCAGCTCTTCCTCATCTTTGATAATCGGCGTGCCAGTAAAGCCTAGGTATGAGGCATTGGGTAAACCATAAAAACGCATGTTACGCGCGTAGATACCGCCTTGTGTACGGTGAGCTTCATCTGAGATAACGATGACATTTTTTCGATTGGTGATTAATGGATATTCGCTCTCTTTATTTGGGTCTATAGAAAACTTATGAATCAAGGTAAATATATAGCGATGGTTTTCTGATAACAGCTCACGTAAGTGCTCACGCCCCGTCATACCAGATTTGTTACCTGCAATTAGATGCTTTTCGTTTACTACGCCAACGCCAGAAAACGTGTCATAAAGCTGACTTTCCAGCTCACTTCTATCGACTACTAACAGGAAGGTATAAGAGCCACCCATCGTGCGATGGATTTTTTCGCATAGAAAAACCATCGAATAGGACTTACCGCTACCTTGGGTGTGCCAAAACACGCCAAGCTTACCTTGTAAGTCTTCAATGTCATCCACTTGATCAATGACTTTATTAACACCGATATATTGATGGTTTTTTGCCATTATCTTGACAACCTCACCATATGAGGTATCGAACAACAAAAAATTCTCAAAAATATCCATCAAGCGCTTGGGATCGCATGTACCACGAATCATGGTATCTAAACTAACGATACCTTCTTCGTTTTCTTCGATACGCTTCCAATCAAGAAAGTACTTATAAGGACTGGTTATCGTACCGACTTTGGTATCTATGCCATTACTGAGTATGACAAAACCATTGCAATGGAAGATGGCAGGGATGGTATCTTTATAATCAGTAAAGTTATCATCATAAGCGTGACGTAAGTCTTTGTGATGAGCTTTTAGCTCAAAGAATACCAATGGAATACCATTGACGAAACCTACCATATCAGGTCGACGGTTATAAAGGTCACTTACGACCTCTAATTGCCTGACTGCCAAAAAGCTATTATTGGTATAGTCATTATAATCAAAGACTTTTAGATGACGCTCTTCAAGCTCATTATCGCTATTATTGAACTTAACAGGGACGCCATCTTTTAGCAGCTTATACTTTTCTTGATTGATCCTGCCTAGCGTTTTATCAGCCGTTTTTTGAATGATGACTTCAATTGCTTGCTCATAAGCAGTGTCTGGCAAGTCAGGGTTTAAGGTGACCAAAGCATGGCGTAACTCACGAGTGAGAACGACCTCTGACCTGTCTTCTCTCCCTAGTAGGCTATCCTTACCAAAATCTTCGTTTTTCCAAGCGGTGACTACCTTCCAGCCAAGCTCGGTTAACGCTTCTTCGGCCGCTTCTTCAACCATGCCATCTTCTGAATACTCGTAGCTCATGACCGTCCCTATAAGTTATAGCTGTTTTATTTTTATACTTCAATGATACCCATCATCAGACGTGGTAAGAGGAGATCTCTAGCTTCTTTCAAATACTTGTTTTGCTTAGCTAAGTTTTCAATCAATAGATATAAAGGCTTAATCAGCTCTTCAAACTTCAATAAAATGTCAGTAGAAGGGATTCTAATTTCTATATTTTTAATAATGCTTTGGCTAATATTTTCTTGAGCAGCACCCATTCTAAAGTTCAGAATATATTTTTTATTGTAAAGTAGATATTGGTGAATAAAGTAAGACAAATACTCTTTGTCATCTTCGACAAGAAATGCACAGCAAGCTTGGTTTGTTGAAACTGACTTAGCGGCAAAAGTCGTTTCTCCGATAGTGTTACCGTACATCGCTAGTAAAACTGTATTTTTAGGAAACATTTTTGCTGAAGACTCTTTTAACCCTACTTCTGTTATATAACGCTCTGACTCAATTAAAATGAACTGCTTTAATTCGCCCGTTCGAACCCAAGGAATATCTCCATTTTCATAATACTCCACTTCTTTTGTTTTGCTTGGTGTTCCACCTGATGATGTTTTAAAAACTTCGCCAATTTTCGTATCTTCCCATTCCTCAGGCAAACCTGTCTCTGCGTCAACTTGTGTGTTTTCATGATCGGGAAACTTCATACGCACAAACCATTCTTCGTAAATAAGCTGTGCTTGCTCCTCTAATAGCTCGATACGTCTTATATTATTTTCGATTAAGTCATCGTAGGCTGATAAGATGCTAGCAATTTTTTGTTGGGTTGGCAGTGGTGGAATGATACAAGGCAAGCTTCTTATCATAGCCAAACTAAGAAAGCTTTGGGCTACACCACTTTTTATCCCTTTAATTGACTCTTGAAAATACTGTCCTTTTATCCAATAAAGTAAGAATGCTGGAATAATATTTGTATTTGGTCTCAATATTGAGACACTACTAGATAATCCAAAATCATCGTCATTATTGACGAGGTGGGCTGCTCCCATTGAACCGATAATACTTAAGAGTATGTCTCCTTTTCTAGGTTTTGTAAGCGCTTTAGAATCTTCTTTGAAATACTTTAAATAATCCTCTTTAGATATATAATCAACTTTTGATAACTTTAACCCATTCAAATCAAAATTTTTAGAAGTTAAATATAACACTCCTTTATCGACTCTTTTTATTGATGCATGAGCGCCATCACCCACTAATGCCACATCGTTTATTGTTTCTTTTTCCCAAACATCTTTCACAGCTCAACCCCTTGAATCTTTTTCATAAGCTCAGCTGCTTCTTCATTTAGACTGCTAAGCTCTGAGCGAATCTCAGTCATACGCCCTTTGTAATCAAAATCCATATCAATATCGATATTTACGCCCACATAGCGCCCTGGCGTTAGGCTATAGTCTTGCTCTTTTAAATCATCAAGATCCACTACTTTACATAGCCCTTCGACATCAGCATACGTGCCATCAGGGAAGTGCTCAGCAAACCACTCATTGTCTTTACTAATGCCAAGATCATCACCACGAAAGGCGTTCATTAGCGCAGTTAAGCCTTCTAACTGATCCTCACTAAAGTCTTGAATCGTACTACTGACTTTACGATAAGTGTTACGCGCATCGATCATCAAGATTTTGTCTTTGTTTTCCGCTTTCTTGTCTTTATTAAAGAACCAAACGTGACACGGTAGTGATCGGGTATAAAAAAAGTTATTGGCAATAGAGACAATACACTCGACATCGCCCGTCTCAATCAGCTGCTGACGTATTAGCTTTTCTGCATGACCTGCATCAGTCGCTGACGATGCCATGACAAAGCCTGCCCGACCTGACTCATTTAGATAACTGTGGAAGTATTGAATCCATAAGTAGTTACCATTACCTATCGTACCGCCTCTGGTCAAAGGTGCGCCAAACGGCAAGCGAGCGTCTTCTGTGAGAAACTTATTTTTCCCATCGATACCACTTACGTTAAATGGTGGGTTTGCCATCACAAAGTCACATTTACCAGTGAGGTTATGCGGATTGGTATAAAAGCTATTACTCTCAATAATAGCGCCTTCAATACCATGAACAGCAAGGTTCATCTTAGCAAGCTTAGTATTATTATTTTTGAGCTCTGTACCATATACAGTGATGGCTTTATTGACGCTTTTGTCTGGATTATGATCTCGAATGAAATGAGCCGTTTGTACGAACATACCACCAGAGCCACAAGCTGGATCATGAACGACACCATGATCTGGCTGTATAAAGTTAACGATTAGATTAACCAGTGATGGCGGTGTGAAGAACTCACCACCTTCTTGTGCGCCCGCGCCTTGCATGGAGAACTTCATCAAGAAAAACTCATAAATGCGGCCGAATACATCGCCTTTGGCTTTTCTTACTGCGTCTTTATTAAACACACGCACAAGGTCACGCAATAACTTGCTATCAAATGCTTGATAGTTTTTCGGTAGTATTCCTACTAAAGAAGGGTATTCTACTTCGATGATCTTCATCGCGTTGTTGATGGCTTCAGCGATATTCTCACTTTCAGGTAACGCTGCAAGGTAGTCATACTTTGCTTTTTCAGGCAGTAGAATAGATCCTTTGGCGACAAAGTCATCTTTGGTTACTTCGCGCTTTTTTCCAGTACGAGGGTTAATAGGTAACGACTCTTCGATACTACCCTTAGCTTCTTCATATCGGTTCTGTACAAACCTTAAAAACACCAAGCCTAATATAGGGTCTTTATATTCAGCGGCAGTAA
This sequence comes from Psychrobacter sp. AOP31-B2-9, assembly GCF_052378005.1. NCBI lineage: Bacteria > Pseudomonadati > Pseudomonadota > Gammaproteobacteria > Moraxellales > Moraxellaceae > Psychrobacter > Psychrobacter sp. AOP31-B2-9. The sequence continues at coordinate 21,948 of NZ_JBQSXG010000002.1, read as the reverse complement.
GCGTTGAATTCGCACGCAAATTATCAGCTGCGCTCCATAGGTCGCTTTCGAGCTGTTTGATTGAAATATCCATGAACGGTTGTTTTCCTAATCTATATTTGAATGATTACTGCTTGTATGTTGCACTATAAAAGGTAAGCTGATCATGAAAGTTAAAACCACATCAGCATACCTTCTATCGTACTAGCTTGGACAGTATGATTTGAATTTTAGAGTTTCCAAAGCTGATCTTGTCGTGCTTGCTGTTCTAATAGTAGCTTTTGGATGGTTTGCTGAGTCTCTCGGCTCTTATCTACACACTCAATTGCCTGTTCTTGCTCATCATCAGACGGTACTATAACAGGTATCTGCTTGAGCTCTTTTAATGATATATTGGGTATAGTAGCCCCTTTAACTAGGCTAGCAATTTGAGTTTGCCCAATATGCGATTTTAGATAAGCATATAAAACCTTTGGATTCACTTTATCAGAGATTGGCCTTATCACTATCGCTGATCGATTCACCATCCAACATCCATCATCTGTCGTTGGTACATCTTCGGGAACAATACCAAGCTTACCAGCAGAACCTTTTAGAATGAAAATGATATCATTTGGCTGTAAAAAACCTGATTGGCTCTTCGTGCGCTCTGACTCTGATATGTAAGCCTCTTTGGTTGGTGTAGAGATATCACCAATGTCGTTTAGTTCACTAGCGCCCACTTCTAAGACAGTATAGTCACCTTCCTCTGGCTTAACAGATAAGCCACGCTCAAAACGGACAATACTATCAAGAGTGACTGTCTTTGCTTCTTCAAGAATTTTATTGACCGTCTTTTCCTCTGGATCTAACAGGTAACGCCCAGCATCTAGACGATATTCTTGCTCTTTGAGAGTCAAGGCTGACACTGTGGTTGCGCAAGCTAATTGCTCATCAGATGCTAGGTTCTTCAAAGCGATATCTATATTTCTCAAGCTTAGTAATCGCTTGGTTGTCTTTCTAATAAACTCTTCACCAGTTACGTCTACAAATCTTACCGATTGGTTATGACCGTTCGGCTCAATGAGTAACAATGATGTTTTTACAGCAGTTCCTGTCCAGATCCCTGACGGTAGGGATATAACTGCTTTAAGCATACCGTTAGTAACTAAATGCTCTCTTAAGTCTTTTTCCATAGTGGAATACAAGAATCCTTCAGTCACTGAGACAACAACGGTTTCACGACATTGTTTAAGCAAATGCAAAATATTAGCTGATTCAACCTTCTTAGTCGGTATGATAAATCGATCATAGCTATCGATATTATCAGAAATATGCTTTGGTACTGTTGCGCCCATCGGTGAGAAGCTAACACCATAATCGAAAGTCTTTAATTCGTTCTTGGACTTTGTATAACTAGGTTTATCCAATGCATTAGAATATGATATCTCAAACCTATTTTCGCTCATCAACGATAAAGCATCTGCTATCATTCCTGACTGATTGATTGTCTCATAATAAACACCTTCAGACTCCTCGCTAACTATAGTAACTAGAGGAAGTGAAGCAGGTGACATTAGATAGGTTGTCTTACCACTTGTATCACCTAATAATGCATTTACTAGCATATATACGCTAAAGTCTGTAAAACCTTCACTAGTCGATAAAGTGAAGTTTGAAATAATCGTTCTGATTGAATCAACTGCTGGGCTCTCTAGAGTGATGTCTTCATACTTCAACAACGTATTTATTGCGCTATGAAGAAATGGTAATGGCAGATCCTCTAGAGCATTATCGTATGAGAAAGCCCGCTGTATTTGGCTATCCTCACTTGCGTTAAGAGCCTCCACAAGCGCTAGCCACTCGCCTTTATACTCTGCTAAACTTTGACTTAGCTTTAAACCCTTCGGAAGCTTGTCTTCTTTTGATAACACTAAGATTGTTATTAGCTTTAATGCGACCTCATTGTGTTTTCTAATACCATACTGATGCATTAGATCATATAAGCTTATGACCAGCTCTTTAGTTTTATATTTTTGCATAAGATGAAATTACCTTTAATTTTTAGTATTGAAAGACATGCTATTTAAAAGCAAGTCTTCGATCATAGCTGTCTAAGTTATAGGTAGTAATCAATGTACCGCTTTCAGAAACAACGACTACCCCACCTTTTTTCAAAATATTCTTTAGCGTCTTAATAGCCGTTTGAATCTCTTTGACATCAAGATCTGCACCAGAACTTATTTTCTCATAACAGCTTAGTTTCATCTTACTCTCTCCCTTTTACACGCTAGAAGAAACTCCAATTCTACGAGTAGTTCTTTTGCGCGTTGTTTGTTCACAATGACCTTATCCCCGTCTACTTCTCCGAAAGCCATAACAATATCTAGTTCGGCTTTACCTATAGCCCGTTGACCCATCCTCGATACTAAATGCGTTGAAACTTTCATCAGAATTTCCTTGCGATCATTATTTGATGCAAGTAGTGTCTCATAGAAACTTAATGGTGTAAATAGTATTGATATAATATTTTTATAATCCAATTGGCAAATTTAATATTTCTACATTTTTTATTTAGTTATTGAGCTAGGTAACAGAGCATATTGCTTATATCTTGGAAGGCTATATTTGAAGAAAGATTAAGTCGATAACGGTAGTTCTATCGCTTCATATGTATATGAAGTAAATATCATTGTTTGCATGCACAGCAAGAATTACACGGCTTTTTTTGTTATAAGGTCTACTGGGTTGTTTAAGACGGTAGTGAATAGTATTAAGCAATGAGATAGAAAAAAATCTACTAGAAATGGTTTTTTGGTGATAATATATGTTTGAAATTAAATAATTAATTGGAAATATCTTGATACAATTAATCATGAGAAAAATCCCATTATTTGCCTTGCCTTCAATACTGTAGCGCTGTTGGTCTATTTGATGGTCTAATATGTATCTATACTAAAATAATTACAATCAAATCAATTACTTGTATATAAAGTTTGACTTCCTCCTTCACCGCCAATCTTAGCTCTTCATAACAGCTGCCTAGTTTTCCTATCTTGTCCTACCCCACCCTAATCCTTGTAAATCTTTATTAATAACGCTTCTAGCGTTTTTTTTATGTCTGCTGTTTTCCCAACTCAGCCCAACGTGACTCATCTATATAGTAAAAAACATGCTTATATACTTATTCAGGATATCTAATGGCATAAGTAAATCATGAGACTGTATAGTGGTTAAGTAATATGATTTAATTGAAACAATATCTCAATGCACTCTTTGAAAGTTTAGGAAATTTATGCCTCATAATGATACTGAGAAAAATTTAAGTGAATTTCAAAGTCCTGCAGAGTCCAGTAATCACTATGATAAGCTCAACTTAATCCTAACTGAGCGTAAAGCTAGCGAGTTAGTACTCGATGATGTTTGGATGCGAAAAATTTGGTTGTGGGCGGATAGTTGCGACATTCCTGATGACGTGATACCTCAAGATAAAAAAACTTTGCTAGCATTAAAAAGCATCGTTCTAGAAGCTCAAAACGTGACTAAGTTACCAGAGAGTATCGGACAGCTCAAGAATTTAGACCGGCTTGATCTAAATTATAACAACCTCAACGCGTTACCTGAGAGCATTGTACAACTGCAAAACTTACTTCAACTTGGCCTCAATGGTAATTGTATTGAAGCGTTACCAGTTGATATTGGGCAACTGAAAAACCTAAAAACACTTGGCCTCACTGGCAACAATATTACCGTGCTACCGAAAAGCATTGGGCAACTCAAAAGTTTAACGCAGTTGACGCTTGGTAGTAACACCCTTAATGAACTACCTGAAAGCATCGGACAACTTCGGGACTTGACTTATCTTTCTCTTTTTGACAACAATCTCACCTCTTTACCCGACAGCATTGGGCAGCTTAATAACTTAACTTGTTTATTTCTTGCTGATAACAATTTAAACGCATTACCTAAGAATATTGGGCAGATTGGAAACTTAGCGACACTGACGCTTAGTGGCAATAAAATCAGTACATTACCCGAAAGCTTGGGGGAGCTTAATAACCTAACTCAGCTGACTCTCAGTGATAATAACCTTAATGAATTACCTACTAGTATTGGACAACTGCATCGTTTAGAGATACTGAATCTTGATAATAATAACCTCAATGAGCTACCTGAAAGTATCGGGCAACTTGGCAACTTGACTAAACTGGTGCTTAGCGACAATAAGCTCAGCGAATTACCTACGAGCATTGGAGAGCTTAATCGTTTAGAAATACTGGATCTTTCTGATAACGATTTGAGCGTATTGCCTGAGAGTATCGGGTATCTAGACCAGTTAAAAACTCTATATATTAAAGGCAATAATATTAAAAATCTTCCGGAAAGTATTAAGCACAATAGCGATTTGTGTATTTATGACGATAACGGCCTGTGAAATAAGGCGCGCGACTTTGTGAGTCACTGTGTCTAGGGCGCAGCCTAATTTTGGGAATGAACCAAAGATAAAAAACAACGCATGTCATAAAACCTTGCACTCACTAACAAAAAGCCAACTTCATTATTGAGCATTTATTTGTAGTATCAATACTCATCATTTTGAACGATCAATCAAATTCAATGTGTAAATTTTTTAAACAAAAATGATAAGGATAAAAACGATGTCAACAGACTATACTCAAAAACTCCATGCCGGTGTAAAATTCCCAGACATAGACGTAACCATGCTAAACGGTGACGTCAAACCATTAGGAACTCCCGAAAACGGGCACGATTGGAAACTGGTTGTCGTTTATCGTGGTAAGCATTGCCCAAAATGTACGCAATACCTCACTCAGCTTGAATCCATAAAAGAATCATTTGCTAAAGTAGGCGTTGATATCATCGCTGTTTCAGGCGATAGCAAAGAGCAACTAGAGTCACACCTAGAAGAGCTAGATATTAACTTCCCTATCGCGTACGGTCTGACCATTGAACAGATGCACACGCTAGGTCTATACATCTCTGACCCACGCTCAGCAAAAGAAACCGACCATCCATTCGCTGAACCAGGTCTATTTGTTATCAATGCAGAAGGGAATATTCAGATTCTCGACATCTCAAATGCCCCATTTGCCCGTCCAGACCTAGAAGTCCTCGCTGGTGGCTTAGCATTTATTAGAAACCCAGAAAACAACTATCCTGTTCGTGGTATGCATCGCTAGAGATTACTTAAATAGGGCGTATTGAACGTTCAACACGCCCTAGTAGTTTATAAATATCTTTCAAAAAAAGAGCTCCCAATCTGGTGAGCTCTTTTTTTGTGCTAATTGATTTTGCGCTAATTGATGACGTTCTAAAAAATTTAGCTGTAATAGACAAAATTCATAATCTATCCATCTATAATAATGTACGGCTATGATAATCTTAGATTTGGCACTTTTAAAACTATTATCCAATATATTGATCATCTACATACAAGCGTATTTTATCTATGTCCAAAACACTACTCATCACCACTCGTACCATTTTGACCATTATTGGTCTCGTGATTATTATTGATTGCGTGGCGTTAATGGCTGTCGGTAAAATTAACTTTGGCTCGGTAGTGCCTTTTCTAGTGGGTAGTGTATTTGTCGCTCATGGACTATTTTGGCAGGCCATTCGCAGGTTTTTTAGCCGAAACCCTTGGTTAAATCGTTTATGGTATGCACTGTGGGGCATATTCGTACTTTGGCTCATCAGCTTTGTAATATTTATCTACTCCTTACAACAGCAGATTAAACTCAGTCAGCAGCCTGCACCTAGCGTTGCAGCCATTATCGTATTGGGTTCAGGAACAGTCGCAGGCAAACCCACACCAACCCTCGCCAAAAGATTGGATACGGCTGTACCACTAATAAAGTCACAACCCAATGCAGTGGTTATCACCAGCGGTGGCGTTGGTTTTCAGCGTACACGTAGCGAGGCGGATATCATGGCAACATATTTATATGAGACCCATGGCATAGAATTTGAACGCATATCACAAGAAGGTAAAAGTACCAGTACAGAGGAAAACTTAGCCAATAGCCAAGCAATACTAGAGGAAAAAGGGCTCTCTATAACTAACCCTATCGCGATCGTCACCAGTGATTTTCATACCATTCGCGCAGCGAGTATTGCTAAGCATCAAGGTTATCAGCAACCTATCACCGTCGCTAGCCCTACGCCCTTATCTATTCGCTATAATGCATGGTTCCGCGAGTATTTTGCCTTTGTGAGTGGTTGGCTATTGGGAGAGTATTGATACTAGCTGTCTATAAACTACCATGACTTATCATCGCTACTTTTTCGCTGTCTTTTGCAAAACATAAACCACAAATTTTGCTTCAGTATGAAATGCGTTTTTTTCCACTGCTGTCAGAAGCGCTTGTCTTTTCTCGCTACGCGCACGATATGCATAAGGTGTCATGGTCATTACATCAGCCAAACCACCTGCTGATAGCGTCAGTTCTGTATTGATACGATAAGTATCCATCAATGTGAAGTACGGTGCTAACTCCATTAAGAATTTATCAGAATCATGCTCACGAACATCATCAAATAAGGCATCACGCATCGTCGCCAGATGTCCTACATCAGGCTTGGCAATGATTAAATAGCCATCATCAGCCAACACTTCAGCAAAAGCCTCTGGCAAAATGGGACTAAAAATACTACTGATACCGGTCACACTACCCGCGCGTAACGGTAAGTGCGCAGCACTGGTTACCAATGGGTAAATCGCTGTCGACTGAGTAGCTGACTCTTGATCCTGTTGATACCATAGTGTGCTTTTAGCTTTACTGCTCCTAGCAACCTCCACCACGGCAGGTTTGCTGATGTCTGCTGCGATGAGCGTATTCATAACATCCGAACCCAGTTGTGCCATCGACTGGGTGTAATACCCTTCACCGCAACCAATATCCAACCAATTTACCTGCTCAATTGGCGATAACAACGCTAGCATTTTTTGGCAAATCAAGTCATTTAACGGCTGATAATGTCCTGCATCTAAAAACCGCTTGCGCGCTTCAATAGATGCTTGGCTATCTCCCGGTGCTTTGGATTTTTTTTGTTGGACTGGTAGCAGATTGACATAACCCTGACGTGCCACATCAAACGGATGATTGGTTTGCTTTGGATTTAGGCTACCATCACAGCGCCACGTATCAGGAGCAGGTGTTAAAGGTGACTGGCAAAGCGGACAAATAAACAAGGACACAAGCATCTCAAAGTCATAACAATATATTGCACATTTTACCAAAATTCAGGCTTACCAAGTAAATAAAACCTAAGATAAGACATGCGACAAAGCAGCTCATAAAAAAGCCACCTCAAATGTATTTGAAGTGGCTTTTAAATGAAAGATATCAACTTCTACCAATCGTAACGACTGTCTTAACGTAGCTTCAAGGTCATGAGTCCCAAAATCACGAGGATAATAGCGATAATCCAGAACCTTGTGACCACTTGGGTTTCTTTCCAGCCAATTTCTTCAAAATGATGATGCAGTGGCGCCATACGAAAGACGCGTTTTTTGCGCAGCTTATACGAGCCAACTTGTAGCATGACAGACAATGCTTCAGCGACAAACAGACCGCCCATAATGGCAAAAGCGATTTCTTGGCGAGTCATCACCGCAATCGTACCCAGCATCGCGCCGAGAGCAAGCGCACCCACATCGCCCATAAACACTTGCGCCGGATGAGCATTAAACCATAAGAAACCCAGCCCTGCCCCAACCATCGAGCCGCAGACGATAATCACTTCAGAGTTATAAGCGATATAAGGCACATGCAAATAATCAGCAAAGCGTACATCACCTGAAACATAGGCCATGGCACCCAAACCCGCTGCTACCAACACCACTGGCAAAATAGCCAAACCATCCAAACCATCGGTCAAGTTGACAGCATTGGATGCGCCATTAATCACAAAATAAGTAAAGATGATAAAGCCAATACCAAATGGCACTGCCGAAAACGGAATCACCCAATCTTTAAAGATAGGAATCAACAAATCCTGCATCTCACGCGTGGTATTGATATCTGGCTGTAGCGTGGCTATGTAGTATAAAGACCCTCCAACGAATAGAGCGCCCATCGATAACCAAAAATATTTTTTGCGCGCGATGAGACCTTTGGGATCTTTATATTTAATCTTTAGCCAATCATCTGCCCAGCCAACCGCACCGAAGATCACCATGACCACGAGTAAAATCCACACATAGGGGTTATTTAAACGCGCCCATAGCAGTGTCGACACGCCAATCGCGCTCAAAATTAATACCCCACCCATGGTCGGAGTACCAGTTTTGGCCAAATGTGATTGTGGACCATCATTACGAATGGCTTGACCGTATTTCAATGCTCGTAGATGCCGAATGACCGGCCCACCAAACATCATACTAAAGGCAAGCGCGGTCACAACCGCAAGTAACGCCCGTAGCGTCAACGAAGAAACCGCAGAAAACGGCGTATAATACTGGCCAAGCCAGCCAAACAACCAAACTAACACCGCCTACTCCTCGACTAGCGCATTGATAAGTGTTTCCATCTGCATGGAACGAGAGCCTTTAAACAACACAGTACAAGGCTGAGCCTGTTGCGCTTGTAAATACGGCTGTAAATACTGTAACAAACTGTCTTTATCAGCGAATGCATGGGCACTGATATCAGAAATCTCTTTTGCACCTGCTACAGTATAAGGCGCATACTCACCCACACACAGTAAAGCATCAATACCCGTGGTCGCTATCGTACGTCCCAAACTTTGATGTTCGCTAACTGCCGCATCACCCAATTCAGCAATATCACCTAAAACCATGACTTGCGTCCCTGTTTGCGCTGCCAACACTTTGGCAGCTGCACGGACTGAATGCGGGTTGGCATTATAAGTGTCATCAATCAATCGATGCATGCCGAGCAGCTGACTGTTCAAACGACCTTTGGCTGGACGGGCATTTTCAAGCCCAATGACAATATCGTCTACCGCGATATTTAAGGCATGAGCGCATGCTGCAGCTGCCAAAGCATTATTGACATTATGCTCTCCTGCTAGCGGCAAAGTGATATCCTGTACTTGGTTACCAATATGTAGCTTAAACTCACTACGTTCGGGCTCGACATCTAAATGGCTCGCACTCACATCCGTATTACCAAAACCAATCACATGTGAGGTATGCGTCTCCGCGATACGGCGCAATTGATTGGCAAAGTCATCTTTATCAGGCACGATAGCAAACTGAGTATCGGTTAATGTGCTATAAATCTCTGCTTTGGTCTGGCAGATACCTTCACGGCTACCAAACTCACCCAAATGCGCAGTACCGATATTTAGGATACAAGCCACATCAGGCTGAACAATCTCAGTTGTATAAGCAATCTCACCAATATGGTTAGCGCCCAACTCTAAGATGGCATAACGATGATGATCAGATAACTCAAGGAGCATCATCGGCACACCCAAATCATTGTTTAAATTACCACGGGTAATCAAGGTTGGTGCCAATCTGCCAAAGATACTACCAAGCATCTCCTTGCAGGTGGTCTTACCGCTAGATCCTGTAATCGCAATCACAGTGAGGTCGGTATGCTGCTGACGACGATAGGCAGCCAACTGCCCTAACGCGAGACGAGTGTCACTTACTACTAGCTGTGGAATATTATTTGGATCAGTGATAGTGATAGGCCGCGACACGATAGCAGCCACTGCACCTTTTGATGCAGCCAAATTAATATAATCATGGCCATCAAAGTTATCACCGCTGAGCGCTAAAAATATATCACCTGCTTTTATCGTCCGGGTATCAGTGGCAATACGGTTACTACTGACCGCATCTTTTGATAGCACTGTCTGCCCTGCGCTTATTTTTTCTGGTGATAGCTGCCAATGACCATCAAGCGATGCTGTCGCGGCAAGTAGATTATCCACTTGCCAGACATACAGCCCTTGCGCCTGAATGGTATTATCGTCGTCGGCTGTCATAGTGATTACCTTATATGATGACTACTTAGTTTTTATAAAAATCAAATCTTCAGATACTGATGAGGCCGTCAAAAATATTGAGACATATGCCAACTTGCTATGCTCGTCCGGCTTGCTCTAGTGTTTGCCGCAATACAACACTGTCATCAAAATCATAACGAATATGGTTTATTTCTTGATAGGTTTCATGACCTTTACCAGCGATAACGACGATATCGTCAGCCGCTGCATGACAGACGGCATATTCAATTGCTGCTTGACGAGCAGGTTCGATATGGGTTCGCTGATATTGTTCTGTACTCATTCCTGCTTGCATATCTTGCAAAATCGCACTGGGATCTTCTGTACGTGGGTTGTCCGCTGTCAATATGACACGGTCTGCACCTGATAGTCCTGCTTGTGCCATCAATGGGCGCTTGCCTGTATCACGGTCGCCACCACAGCCAAACACGGCCCACAACTGGCCTTTGCAATGCGTTTTTAAACTGGCTAGTACTTGGCTGAGCGCGTCAGGCGTGTGCGCATAATCCACGATAAAACAGCCATCATTCGAAGGCACTCGCTGCATACGACCCACCGCACCTTGCAACTTCGGTACCACTGTGGCAATACGATCCAAATCAGTTCCTAAAGCAACCACAGCACCAATAGCAGCAAGCAAGTTTGCCACATTAAAACGTCCCAATAATGGACTGATAATATGTGTACGGCTCTGGCGTTCACCACCAAAATCAGCACACAAACAAACTTCAACACCTTGTAAGCTCGGTTTGATTTCAGTCGCTACAAAAGTTGCTGCTTTTGATGGATCTAAACTATAAGTCCAGACCGTTAGACCGCTGGCATTTGCTGTATCGATCATCACCTGCACATACTCATCATCGATATTAATAATGGCATGGGTCAAATCAGGGAAATGTTTGCTATCAAAAAGCTTGGCCTTTGCCGCTGCATATTCTGCCATATCAGCATGATAATCTAAATGGTCGCGACTCAAATTGGTATAAATCGCCACAGACACGGGCATGCCTTGCAAGCGCTGCTGATCTAACCCGTGCGAGCTGGCTTCCAAGGCCAATATCTCAGCGTTCTCTAAACCCATTTGATATAAAAATTGCTGAACAGCCAAGGCGTCACCAGTGGTATGACTGGCTTGTTGCAGCGCACCAAGTCGACCATTACCTGCTGTCCCCATCACGGCACTACTCATGCCCGTCAGCTGTGTTAATTGTGCTACCAATTGACTGATCGTGGTTTTGCCATTGGTACCCGTTACCGCAACGACATCGGGTAAATCGACTGGTTGCTGATACTGCAAACGCGCTTGAATCAAATCACCTAAAAAATCACGGATATTCGGGACATATAGCACTGGACACTTTAACGCCGCTAATGACTGCTGCTCGCTAGGGTCATCAATCATAGCGAGTAATATGACAGGGTCTATTTCTGATAGGATAAAAGCCGCATTTTTAGCGGCTTGATATAGGTAATCACGACTTTTTTGATCATTTTCAGTCTGGCTTTTTAATAAAACAAATACATCACCTGTCTCTAACTGACGACTATCTAGACGAAACTGCTGAAATGGGGTGTTGATCGCCATGTCCGTATGGTTAGATGTATCTTGAATCGCTATATGTGCTTTAGATGCCGCTACTATCGCCATTGATAACTGTTGTAAACCATGTTTGCCACTGTCACTAGATTGAATCAGCTGTTGCAAGGTAACAGTCGTATTGTTGGGCGATAAGATAGTCATCGGCAAATCCTAAACGGTTAAAACAAATTAAAGAGTTAAAGGTTAAATATTAAAAAACATTCATGAACCAACATCTAAGATCATCAATTTTCAGTTTTTAACGGCTTATCCAATGGTACATTATATAGGCGTAGTGCCTCTTTCATAACATTATGAAAGACTGGAGCGACTGTCAAACCAGCATAAATCTGACCACGTGGATCTTCGATCAGCATCACGCCGACGAGCCTTGGATTGGACGCAGGTGCTATACCAGCAAAGACGTTACGATATTGATCGCTATAGTAACCACCGTCTGGATTGATACGACGCGACGTTCCTGTTTTACCCGCGACACGATAACCGTCGATAGCGGCGGCTTTTGCCGTACCACCTTGCTCAGTGACACTTTCCAGCATTTGAACAATCGACATCGCTTGTTCATGCTCCATGATACGTTTGCTTGGCTGCGCCTTATCATCTTTGATTAATGTCAAAGGATGCATCACCCCACCTGCAGCCAATGCTGAGTATGCTTGCGCTATCTGTGCCACAGTTACTTGTAGACCATAGCCATAACTGACAGTTGCACGCCTTGCCGTTTCTTTTTCTTTTGGTGTGACAACCATACCTTTGCCCTCACCAGGGAATTGAAGTGGTGTCTTTTCACCAAAGCCAAACTGCCTTTGCATATTGCTGATAGCATCAGCTGGTAACGACAACGCAATCTTAGTAGAAGCGACGTTACTAGATTTCTGCAACAACGTAGCCAAATTAATCATGCCTAAGTTATTATGGTCACGAATAGTATAGCCACGCACACGAATAGATCCAGGATTGGTATCAATTAAAGAAGTAGACGTATACTTGCCAGAATCTAAAGCAGCAGCAACCGTAAATGGCTTCATGACTGAGCCAGGCTCAAAGACATCCAATACTGCTCTATTACGCTGATTTTCACCGGTCATCTCATTCAAATTATTTGAGTTAAATGATGGCCAGGTCGATAATGCAAGTACCTCACCCGTTTGTACATCGACGATCATCCCTGTCGACCAACGTGCCCTCTGTAAGCGCCCTGCTTTTTCTAGTTCTTTATAGAGTAAGTACTGAAGACGCGAATCAATAGTCAATGCCACGTCTTTGCCAGGAACTTCTGGCTCAATTTGTTTGATCTCTTTCAGGCTGTTCTGTTTGGCATCTTTTAGTACCAATACTTGACCATCCTCGCCCGCCAGCTCTTTCTCGTACTGACGTTCGATTCCAGCACGACCTTCATAGCCACCATCAGGGTCATTGGCGTTTTGGCCCATAAATCCAAGCAATTGCGAGTTCGGTTGTGGCTGCGGGTAATAACGCTGAAAGAAGCTTTTTTCATAGACACCAGGAAAATCAAGCGAACTGACACTCTGAGCAATCTCAGGCGTGACTTTGTTCAATAGTGGTAGATAATGCGATCCCGGACCAGACGGCAGTACAGCCTTAACCGCTGCTTCATCGGTAACATCTATACTGTCATCGATTGCAGTGACTTTTTCTAGCTTACTGACTGAAATATTCGCTGCCGCAGCCAGTTTGGTTAAATCCATACCATCTAAGCGCTTTTGCATACGAGCAATCAGTTGTGGACTATCAGGATTGGTCAGAATAATACGCTTGAGCTCATAATATTCGCGAGCATAATCATGTGGGCTGAAAGAAACGGTTGCTAGTGGTGCACTGACAGCTAACGGTAAGTTATTACGATCTGTAATCATGCCACGATAGGATTTTTGTGTGCGTGTGCTGGTAATGAGCTCATCGCCTTTATCTTGATAGAACTGCGCATTAGCGACTTGTAAATAGTAAGCTCGTGCGATCAGTAAGCCTAATATAATAAGTGCAATAGCCCAAATAGTACGAAAACGGTTTTTATCCTGATCGAAGCCACCACGCGAAGAAGCCCCTGACGCCTTGCCCAAAAACCCTCTTTTGCTTTTTTGGTTTTTAACGCTGGTATAAGCACCTTCTGTATCATTCTTTTTTAGACGATCAAATAACTTGGCTTTACGGTTGCCAGATCCTTTACGTTCAGCCTTACTGCTGGTTTGCCCAGATTTAGCCGCACTTGCAGGACGCAATGGTTTGGTGACTTTGCCACTAGCAGGTTTTTTTCTAGGCGTTTTCGCAGTGCCCTTGCCTTTTGGTGCATTGGATTTTTTATCACTCATTGTCCTGCCTCCTCTGAGCCAGAACTAGGCGACGTATCTGCATCTGATTCATATACATCTGAACTATCAGTGGCGTCATCTACATCTGGCTCGTCAACAACTGGCACTAGCGCAGTCGATGCACCTGGTTGAATAATGAGTTTGTCTTTGAGCGTCGGTGAAAACATACCTAACTCAGATACTGCCCGACTGGCGATTTGCGGGGTCGCACTAAACGTCTGTTGCTCAATGAGTAAACGTTGGTGTTCAACTTGAAGCTTGCGCTCTTGCTTTTTCATGTCTTGCAAGGTTTTATAATCCTGATGGTATTGCTGGACGCCTTCGGCAGTTTTGATACCGCTCCATATAATCGCCGCTGCTAGCAGCAAGAGCACCACCACATAAATGCTAACCACATTAAATCGGCGCACAAACAATTCGCCGATATCGGGGTTATAAGATGATGCAGCGCGACGGTTTGTCGGTTTGTCAGATATTGCCATGACGATCTCAAAAAGTGAACTTCAAAATGTAAAAAGCGATAATCGTCTATGAGTGATAAAAACTCATTAGCCGTCAGCACCATCAAAATGTAAACAAACAAGAAAGCAATTGCCGAGCCTATCAGATAATGTTTACAGCTTTTTAACAGCTGCGTAAGCATTAAGACAACCCGTCACGTGCTAGAAACAACACATGTCCTAGTACTTATCACTTAAGTAAGAGTTATTGCTCAGTAACAGGTAGGTAATCGACATCTGTACGTGTTGCCAGTCGCAACCACGCACTACGCGAGCGTGGGTTTTGACTGGTTTCTGCTTTGCTTGGACCGACGCGTTTTGGTTTACTAAAATAACGCGGGCGATTGGGCGGCATCGGTAGGTTTTCGTCTTCTGGATACTGACCTTTACTATGCCGCTGCAAAAACTGCTTGATACGGCGATCTTCTAACGAATGAAAACTAATCACGGCTAGCTGTCCGCCTGACTTTAAAATAGGAATGCTTTGCTCCAAAAAGGCATCAACATCACCAAGCTCATTATTAATAAAAATTCGCATGGCCTGAAAACTTTGGGTCGCTGGATGTTTGCCACGCTGCCAGTTCGGATGCGCAACTTTGATAACCTCTGCCAACTCAAGCGTCGACTCATAACTGTCCATCTGTTTGATGGCACGGGCGATACGGCGGCTATGACGCTCCTCACCAAACTCATAAAGCACATTGGCCAACGTTTCATCATCGACTGTTTCTAGCCACTGGGCGACTGACTGTCCACGACTGGTATCCATGCGCATATCGACCGCGCCATCACGCATAAAACTAAAGCCACGACTGCCATCATCGATTTGCGGTGAGGAAATACCCAAATCCGCCATTAGCCCGTCCACCTCAGTAATGCCCATCGCAGCTAAGCTGTCCGTCAGTGTCGCAAAGCTGTCATGAACCACTTTTACGCGGCGATCAGTACTTGCCAGTTCTTGAGCCACGCTAATGGCTGTCGGATCTTTATCAAAAACAATCAGCTGCGCATCATCGGCAAGTTGACTTAATAATAACCTGCTATGACCACCGCGCCCAAAGGTGGCGTCGACATAGATACCGCTTACCTTCAAGCTATTTTGGTCGTTATTGCTTTTATCATCACTGCCTTTACCCTCGCTGCCTGTTTGCTTAGGCAGGGATTTGACACCCAACACTGCCGCGACTGTCTCTGGTAAAAGTACGGCATCATGAACAAAACTTAATTCATCAGAGTGGGTATCGTCAGCAGTTTCAGAATGATTTACGTTAGATAGTGGCTTTTTTTCTGGCTTATTATTTAATAGTGACACAAACGACTCAGTAGATGGCGACCATATTGGCCAGTAATAGTAAAAAATCAGATGAAAATAAACAAGTTATGTCTTGCCTAGCATTATTATCGCAAGGATATATCTGTAGTCAAGCGCTAGACGGGCTTTTCATTAAAAATATCCCATCTCTCTGTTATACTAGCGCTATATTTTACGCTATTTTTTGGCTTTGACAGCTATTGTTTCATCTGTATTTTTGCAAATATTTCATTCATATTTGTCATATATATTTATCATTGCGGTTTTTTATTACCCTCTTTCATTGCTAGACTCGTTAACCAATACATTTATCAATAAACACACTCTGAGATTCTTATGACGCAACCATCGACCCAAGCATCAACGCGCCCTATTCGTACTCGTATCGCGCCTTCACCAACTGGCTTTCCTCATGTAGGCACAGCTTATATTGCACTATTTAATTTAGCCTTTGCTAAAGCGAATGGCGGCGAGTTTATTTTGCGTATCGAAGACACTGACCAAACGCGCTCAACCGAGCAATCTGAACAAATGATTTTGGATGCGCTGCGTTGGGTAGGCCTCGATTGGAGCGAAGGTCCAGACATCGGTGGTCCACATGCCCCTTATCGTCAAAGCGAACGCGGCGATATCTACAAAAAACATGCTGAGCAGCTGCTAGATAGTGGTCATGCCTTCCGCTGTTTTTGTACCAGCGAAGAGCTAGATGCGATGCGTGCGGCACAAATGGCCAATGGCGAGACCCCTCGTTACGATGGCCGTTATGCCAACTTATCACGTGAAGAGTCAGACAAAATGGTCGCCGATGGCAAACCATACGTCATTCGTATGCATGTACCAACCGAAGGCATTTGCCAAGTACATGACATGCTGCGCGGTACGGTTGAGATTCCTTGGGCACAGGTAGACATGCAAGTGCTGCTCAAAACTGATGGCATGCCTACTTATCATCTGGCCAACGTCGTCGATGACCACTTGATGGAAATCACCCACGTTATGCGCGGCGAAGAATGGCTAAACTCTGCACCTAAGCATCAACTGCTGTATGAATATTTTGGTTGGGAGATGCCTACCCTTTGCCATATGCCATTGCTGCGTAACCCTGACAAATCAAAGCTGTCTAAGCGTAAAAACCCAACCTCTATCACCTACTATCGTGATGCAGGCGTGTTGCCTGAAGCGCTGCTCAACTACCTCGGCCGTATGGGCTACTCGATGCCTAATGATGCTGAGCAATTCACTCTAGATGAGATGATTGCCAGCTTTGATATTCAGCGTGTGTCGCTCGGCGGTCCTATCTTCGATATCGAAAAGCTCAACTGGCTAAATAGCGAATGGCTACGTGCACTCACGCCTGAGCAACTAAAAAATAAAATCCTAGAATGGGCCAGCAACAGCGATAAGTTAACGGCTATCGCAGCAGCGATTCAGCCACGTATTGAGTTACTGTCTGATGCAGTTAATTGGGGTGGTTTCTACTTCCAGAACCTACCTGATATCACTGCTGAGAGCTTTACGCATAAAACGCTCACACCTGAGCAAATCATCGAGATGCTGCAGTTCGCGCTTTGGAAGCTTGAAGTGCTACCAACGTGGTCAGAAGAAAACATCTATGCCACGCTAAAAGGTCTGGCCGCTCACCTCGATATTAAGATGCGCGACTTTATGGCGCCGTTCTTTATCGCTATCGCTGGTAGCACCTCATCGACGCCAGTCATGAACTCTATGGCAATTATCGGTGCTGACATGACGCTGACTCGCTTGCGTCATGCGGTTGATGTATTAGGTGGCCTTGGCAAAAAGAAACTGAAAAAGCTAGAGAAACAAGCGGCTGAGTTACCGGATTTTTTGGCTGCTGAATAGTTTAAAAGCTGAATGACTTATCTGCTAAATAACCAATGAGCTAAACTTGTCATATTTAGAAGGGTCAGGCCAGTTCTGACCCTTTTTTATTCTTAATCAACATCACTACTCTCATACGATTAAACCTCTTAATTGGAGTCAAAATGGCCGCCAAAACCGTCACGATAGAAAGCAAAGATTATGTCTTTAATACCCTAAAAGAAGCACAGAAATACTATGATGCGATCGTAAAAGAGCTTTTTGACGCAAAACTCACCCTGACAACAGGCCAAGATTTTGACGATTTAAAATGGATATACACCACTTACTGTGGCTATACCAAGCATAACCTAGGTAAATTAAATGCGTTTGAAATCACTGGCTTCAAAGGTGTCAGAACCGTCAGAGAAAAAGGCGGACAGTATGTCCCTACTGAGTGCTGTGTAATCCTATTTTCTGATGGCAGCGAAGAAGAGTTTTTTACCGACAAAGCCATCAAAGAAATCGCTCTCAAGCAAAACCCGCGCTAGTTAGTACTCATCACGGTAATTAGTGCTCATACATATGATTCGATGAATGCGATGCCACCAAATCTAGCGATATTCAGGCATCGCACATCAAAAACATTAAAATTGCTCATAAAATCAATCTGATAAAAAATGTGAATACTATAGTCTAAAACTGTAGTGTTAGAAGGTAGCCATTAGGCGTATTATTAAGTTGTCATCAAGTAATAATTCATTTTATTTAATCCATAATGGAGATAAACAATGAGTGATAACCAAAATAACCTTAATGAAGACTTAGCATTTAATAATCACAATAATAAAACCAATAGCTTTACACATCAGCCTGATGCTAGTAGCACTTATTTTCATAACAGCCCCTCGCAAAGCCTACCTTTCGCGGACAAAATCGGTAACTATCAGCGCAATATCGGCAGACCGACTGACGCCTATCAAGACAGTAAAGTATACATTGTGGGTAGTGGTATCGCAGGGCTAGCAAGTGCCTACTACAGTATCAGAGATGGCAAAGTTCCTGCAGAAAACATCACTTTGTTAGAGAAGTTAGACATAGCGGGTGGTTCGCTAGACGGCAAAGGTACAGCAGAAAGCGGTTATATGGTTCGCGGTGGTCGCGAGATGGAGTTTACTTACGAGAATTTTTGGGATTTATTTCAAGACATACCCGCACTTGAAATGCCTGAGCCATACAGTACGTTAGATGAGTATCGCATTGTCAACGACGATGACCCCAACTATTCTATTGCTCGTTTACTACATAATCAGGGTGAGATAAAAGATTTTAGCTATTTTGGCTTGGCTAAAGCAGACCAGCTAGCAATCATCCGACTACTACTAAAACGTAAAGAAACCTTGGATGATCTGACTGTTGAAGATTACTTTAGTGAGCGTTTTCTTAATAGTAACTTTTGGACGTTTTGGCGGACTATGTTTGCCTTTGAAAACTGGCATAGCTTGCTAGAATTAAAGCTTTACATGCATCGGTTTTTGCAGGACTTAGATGGTCTGCATGATATGTCTGCGCTGGTATTCCCAAAATACAACCAGTACGATGGTTTCGTCCTACCATTACGTAACTACTTGATCGAAAAAGGCGTCAACTTTCAATACGACACGCTAGTGACCGACTTAGACATTGATGTTGATGTTGATGTTGATGTTGATGTTGATGGTACCGCTGATGACACTGCTAAAAAACAAGTTCGCACGATTATCGCTCAAACAGCTGGCAAACCTGCCAACATCTCAATAACGGATAAAGATTTTGTCATTGTTACCACAGGCTCCATGACTGAAGACACCCGTTATGGCGATAACGAGACCTCACCAAAATTAGACTTCAATAAAGACACCATGGGTCAATCATCTGGTTGGCAACTTTGGAATAACTTAGCAAAAAAATCTACAGTCTTTGGGCATCCTGAAAAATTCAATACTCATGTCGATCAGTCTTCTTGGATGTCAGCGACATTGACCTGCAAGCCTTCAGCGCTGACGAATAAGCTTAAAACCTTGTCGGTTAATGACCCCTACTCTGGTAAAACAGCCACAGGTGGCATCATTACCTTTACGGATTCAAACTGGCTCATGAGCTTTACTTGTAACCGCCAACCACATTTCCCTGATCAGCCAAAAGACACTTTAGTGCTTTGGGTATACAGTTTACTGATGGATAAAGAGGGCAATCATGTTAAAAAACCTATGCCTAAATGTACGGGTAGCGAGATTTTAAGCGAGCTTTGTTATCATTTGGGAATCAGTAGTGAGAGCGATAATGTCATAGACAATACCATCGTCAAAACGGCATATATGCCTTATATTACCTCAATGTTTATGCCTAGAGCCAAAGGCGATCGCCCTGATATTGTACCCAAAGGCTGTACCAATTTAGGACTGGTAGGACAGTTCGTCGAAACCAATAATGACGTGGTGTTTACCGTCGAAAGCTCTGTTCGCACGGCTCGTATTGCTGTTTACTCATTACTTGATGTCAAAAAACAAGTGCCCGATATTGATCCTTCACAATATGATATCCGTCACTTACTGAGAGCGGCGAACACGCTCAATGATGGTAAAGGCTTTATTGGCGAAAGCATATTACGTCATCTCCTCAAAAACACTTACTATGAGCATGTCCTGCCGCCATCTGACTCAACAAGTAATAAAGACGATAAACCCAGTAACCATTTACTCTCTCAACAGTGGGAAGCTATCAAAGGGCTGTGGAACAAATAACGCTATTAAGCTGGTTTTAATATTACGGTTATCTTGTATAGCCGTGATATTTTTCTGCCTCTTTTTGGCTCACTATCAGCTTATATTCATCATAAAACAATAGAATAAGATTAGGGCCTGTCCTCAATTTAGACTATAAATGGCCTAAAAATGGTTAAATCATTATCTTTATATGAAAAAAACCAATTATTTTAAAAATAGTAGTTGACAAGGCTGCCGCTCTTACATAAAATACGCACACTCTTAGCGAGGGGCTATAGCTCAGTTGGTAGAGCACTTGCATGGCATGCAAGGGGTCAACGGTTCGACTCCGTTTAGCTCCACCATGCTATTTATAGCAAAGATTAACATCAACAGATGCTACATTATCAATACTCGCTAAAGTACGATATCAGCACCTAGGCAATGCTTATTTATAATAAGCCATCTGATATTGTGAAGTACCGTTGTAACCCTTAGTTATGACACTCTATGCGTCCCCATCGTCTAGAGGCCTAGGACACCGCCCTTTCACGGCGGTAACGGGGGTTCGAATCCCCCTGGGGACGCCACTATTCGGCGTCACTTATTAGCACTTTTGCTTAGCATCAGGTTAGACTAATAAGCGAACAATAAAAAATCCCAGTCATCATACGGTGACTGGGATTTTTTATGTCTATTGGTTTCTTAACACCCTCTATTCCGCTGTCGTTAGCTTATTATTAATAGCTGCTAGCATACTGCTAATAGCGCTATTGCCAACTTATCTAATACTCGTTACTATCGATCTAATAAGCGTGTTTATAAAGTGCAGCCACATACGATAAATGATGAGGCTTAGCGTGACTAAAGGGAAGTGATTGCAATGTTTGGTATCGAAAATTATCTAGGGTTTATCTTAGCGGCGATTTTATTAAACCTAACGCCAGGCACTGACAGTATCTATATTATTACTCGTAGTGTCTCACAAGGACAGACCGCTGGGTTTCACTCTGTACTAGGCATTACCTCAGGTATTTTGGTACATACGCTATTGGCATCCTTAGGATTATCAGTATTGCTCGCCAGCTCACCAATGGCATTTATGATCGTTAAATACATTGGGGCGGCTTACTTGTGCTATTTGGGTCTAAAAATGCTGCTAAGCAAAAACTCAAGCTCGATAGCAAATAGCTTAGCTAGCGACCAAAGTATTGCCAGCAATCAGAATAAAGAAGGCTGGAAAACTTATAAACAAGGCGTATTAACCAACGTGTTTAATCCGAAGGTCGCGCTATTTTTCCTAGCCTTTCTTCCCCAGTTTATTGACTCTAGCTATGCTTATGGCATGTTGTCATTTTTG
The DNA here is from genome assembly GCF_052378005.1 of Psychrobacter sp. AOP31-B2-9. NCBI lineage: Bacteria > Pseudomonadati > Pseudomonadota > Gammaproteobacteria > Moraxellales > Moraxellaceae > Psychrobacter > Psychrobacter sp. AOP31-B2-9. The sequence continues at coordinate 315 of NZ_JBQSXG010000002.1, read as the reverse complement.
ATGTTGGGCATTACCTTTGCTATCACTGGTTTTATCTGGTTTTCTTGTCTGTCGCTGTTATCGTCACGCTTTAGCAAAAGCCTGCGTGAAAAACCGTCTATCGAAACTTTATTAAACAAGATTAGCGGCATAATATTTTTTGGTTTGGGTATTAAACTGCTGACCGAGAAGGGTTAAGCATCTTAACAGCGAAAAAGTTATTTCCATAAAAAATCCCAGTCATCATACGGTGACTGGGATTTTTTATGTCTATTATTTCTTATATAGGGTGTAATGGACAAAATTCATGCTAGCGTAGAGTCTAACGCTATATAC
>NZ_JBQSXG010000001.1:0-69600 GCF_052378005.1 Psychrobacter sp. AOP31-B2-9 | reverse complement strand
TCATCGTTAATTTATAATAGTTTACGTCGGGTAAAGCCTTAGGAGTACAAGAGTGATAAAGTAATACTATGATGTAAGTTAATTGTGAGTTTTCATGCCTGCTTTACGTTTTTTTATTTAATTATTTTTTAGAGTGAAAAGTAATTATTAAAGGTTATATATTATGAGAAAATGGTTATACACGGTTGTTTTGATGGGTGTTACATCTGCTACCAATGCAAATGATTTTGACCCTATGGATAAGTATTTTGCAGAGTTTGAGATCGTAGATGAAAACTATCATTACGTAGACTTAGATGGCGCGTCTACTCTTTTAGACTTAGTACAATACATATTTAATAAAAAAATTAAGAATGAGCAACCTGAGTTTAAATTTGGAGATAAGAACTACTTTATGAGCTGGTATATCGACCTATACTCAAGCTCAATCGCTGTTAAGAATGTTGAACCTAGTTTTCAAGAATCAGGTATAAATGAGCTTTGTAATAGTTTTTATGGCGCAAAATACCAAGCTGCTAACAATATTGTGGTGAAGCTATCCAGTTATGACAATCAGGATAATTTGGTAGAAACAATGGTTTTGAACAAAGATGTCTGCGCAGGGGCTAGCAATCTGTAGACTTATCATCAAAGTAATTTAAATTTCATACCTACATCTAAAATTAACAATTATAAGGTATTGCCCAAATTTCAATCAAAAAAAAGCCAACCATTGAAAACAATGATTGGCTTTTCTCTTTACTACTATTTTTGGTCGGAACGGCAGGATTTGAACCTGCGACCACTACACCCCCAGTGTAGTGCGCTACCAGACTGCGCTACGCCCCGAATGACTGACTATTTTACGCAAAACTATGTATATTGCAAGGATTAATTGTTGTACAAATAACCCACTAACCTATATTGTCAAAAAGCCACTTGCCTTCTTTTGTACGTCTAAAAAACATACCCCAAGCGGTATTAACAATGCTTGAAACATACTCTAGATTAACTTCATCGTCTTGCAAATTAATTTCGACTTCATAGATGTACGGCTGATACTTTTCAATCGTATTTTGCTGATTTTTGTTTGCCTCTAAATCCATCTCTACTATTTGAGACATAACTTCTCTAGCGCGCTGTAATAAATCAGAGGTAGGTTCGCCTTCATTTAAAGTCAAACGCACATCAAATTCATTTGCAATAATAATATTTAATTCTGCCGCATTTTTATCAAACAGAGCAGAATTAAAATATTGAACGATCGTATTTTCTTGCGAATTCAAGGAATCTAAACATTGTATAGACGTAACATTCTTGCTCAAGCTATACTTATTGATCATTTAAAATTTCCCTAAAGCTACGTATGTAGAAATATTTAAAAAGCTTATGAAACACCTAGAATATATAAATCAAAATGCTAATCTAAATTCATTGCAAGCATAGTAAGAGAATCCTTCTTATAAGTTACTTGTACTTTTATCGATGAATAGTAACTTTTCATGTAAAAGTACAAGCAACGTGCTCTTATCACAAAGTTAACCCAAAAGCTCTTTTAGGATTTGGTTCACTTGTTGTGGGTTGGCACTACCGCGACTGGCTTTCATGACTTGACCGACCAGGCCGTTAAAGGCTTTTTCCTTACCGCCGCGATATTCTTCGACCATCGCTTCATTTTTTGCGATGACTTCTTCTACCATGGCCTTGATAGCACCAGTATCGGTTTCTTGCTTGAGGCCTTTGTCTTTGATGATCTTATCTGCAGCATCATCGCCATCGCCGCCTTCGCGCTCATACAGAGCGCTAAAGACTTTCTTAGCCATTTTGCCAGACAGCGTGTCATCTTTGATACGCTTAAGCAGGCCAGCCAGTTGTTTGGCGCTGATAGGGGAGTCGATGATGTCTTTGTCATCTTTATTCAGTGCGCCTAGCAGATCACCCATGACCCAGTTACCTGCCATTTTGGCATCTGACTGACCGATTTCTGCGACCACTGCTTCGAAATAATCGGCTAGCTGACGACTACCGGTCAAGATACGCGCGTCATACTCTGACAGTTCAAGCACTTCTTCAAAACGCGCACGACGAGCCACAGGTAGCTCTGGCATTGCTGCTTTAATCGCATCAACCGTATGCTGCTCGATGCGTACTGGTAGTAGGTCAGGGTCAGGGAAGTAGCGATAGTCGTTGGCGTCTTCTTTGGTACGCATAGTACGCGTTTCATCGCGATCTGGATCATATAGCATGGTTGCTTGTACGACCTTGCCACCATCTTCGATGATATCGATTTGACGCTCGATTTCACGGTTGATAGCACGTTCGATGAAACGGAACGAGTTTAGGTTTTTGAGCTCAGTACGTGTACCGAGATCGGCACCAGGCTTGCGTACCGAGACGTTACAGTCACAGCGGAACGAGCCTTCGGCCATCACTGCGTCTGAGATGCCGAGCCATGTCACTAGCTGATGGATGGCTTTGATATAGGCAAGTGCTTCGTGAGCAGAGCGCATATCTGGCTCAGAGACGATTTCGATCAGCGGCGTACCTGCACGGTTAAGATCGACACCAGTCATACCATCGACTGCGTCATGCACCGATTTACCAGCATCTTCTTCTAGATGCGCACGGGTGATGCCCATACGTTTTGGGTATTCGTTCTTTTCGCCTTCGTTGACCACGACATCGATGTAACCTTCGCCGACGATAGGGTTGGCCATCTGAGTGATTTGATAGCCTTTTGGCAAGTCAGGGTAGAAGTAGTTTTTACGATCAAATGTATTAAACAGACCCAATTCAGCATTGACGCCGATGCCGAATTTGAGCGCGCGATCGACCACGCCAGCATTTAGCACAGGCAATACGCCAGGTAGACCCAAGTCTACGATACTGGCTTGGCTGTTTGGCTCGTGACCGAAGTCAGTTGGCGCACTGGAGAATATCTTACTTTCCGTATTTAGCTGGCAGTGAATCTCGATACCGATGACCACTTCGTAGCCATCGACAAACAGCTCTTTACGCACGGCGTGTTCACGGACGGCATTGTTATCAGTAGTAGTTGCTGTGTTCATTATACCGTCTCCTTTGCGATGGCTGAATGTTGTAGATGATGATCGGTATGCTGCTGGAACAGATGCGCAGTCGTGAGTAGTTGACTCTCTTGCCAGTGTTTACCGATTAATTGCAAGCCAATAGGCAGACCTTCTGTGGTTAAACCAACTGGCTGACTGAGTGCAGGCAGACCCGCTAGGTTGACAGCGATGGTATACACGTCACCTAAGTACATGGTCGCAGGGTCCAAATTGTCACTGAGTTTATAAGCGGCAGTCGGTGCAGTTGGGCTAGCAATCACATCACAGCTAGCAAACGCTTCATCGAAGTCTTTGACGATTAAGCGGCGGATTTTCTGTGCTTTGGTATAGTACGCATCGAAGTAACCAGCCGATAGGGCGTAAGTCCCTGTCAAGATACGGCGCTGTACTTCAGGGCCAAAACCTTCAGAGCGTGAGCGTGTATATAGGTCAATCAGATCCGTTGGGTTCTCACAGCGATAGCCAAAACGTACCCCATCGAAACGTGATAGGTTCGATGAAGCTTCAGCAGGTGCTAGCATATAGTAAGTGGCAAGCGTGATTTCAGGATCAGTGATGTTTACTTCTACGATCGTTGCGCCTAGCTCTTCGTATTTTTTTAAGGCGGCGCGTGCTGCTTGCTCAACTTCGCTATCCAGTCCTGTACCGAAGTATTCTTTGGCCACACCGATACGAAGACCGTCAAATGGCTTGTCACCAGCAGTGGCTTCTGCCTCATTGATATCTTGTACATAGTCAGGCATATCATATTGGATAGAAGTTGCATCACGTGGATCGTGACCAATCATCGGCTGGAGTAGGTAAGCACAGTCTTTGGCGCTGCGTCCCATGCTACCCGCTTGGTCTAGACTTGAGGCATAAGCAATCATACCGAAGCGTGACACACGCCCATAAGTAGGTTTGATACCGGTTAAGCCGCAGAAAGAAGCAGGCTGACGAATTGAGCCACCAGTATCACTACCTGTTGCCATTGGCGCAAAACCTGCCGCAACCGCAGCAGCACTACCACCTGATGAGCCACCGGGTACACGTTCTAAGTTCCAAGGGTTTTGTACGGTGCCATAATATGAGCTGCTATTGTCTGAGCCCATTGCAAACTCATCCATATTGAGCTTACCCAAGCTAATCATGCCCGCTTTATTGATATTAGAGACGATAGTTGCGTCATATGGTGAGACAAAGTTATGCAGCATTTTAGAGCCACAAGTTGTTAGCACACCTTGAGTACAAAAGATGTCTTTGTGCGCCATTGGTACACCAAGTAGTGGACGCTTATCGCCCTGCGCACGCATCTCGTCTGCTGCTTTTGCTTGTGCGTGTGCTGTTTCAGAGGTGTGAGTGATAAAGCTGTTAATCTTGCTGTCTAGCGCATCAATACGCTTGATATAGTGTTCGGTTAATTCTGTGCTGCTAAATTGTTTGTCTTGCAAGCCCGTAATGAGCTGCTCAGTACTTAATAAATGAAGTTCAGACATAAGGTGTCGTCCGTCAAAATGTGAATAGCATTAAATGGGATAAAATAAGCATAAAAATCAATAGAACAAATTATTCAATGACTTGTGGTACTAGATACAGACCGTCTTCTACTGCAGGCGCAACGGATTGATTACGCTCACGATTGATATCGTGTTTAGCGACATCAGCACGCAGCTCTTGGCAAGCTTCATGAATATTGGCCAATGGTTTGATATCAGTGGTATCAACGTTAGATAGCGTATTCATCAGCTTTAGTACTTTACTGATGTCGTCGGCATAGCTATCGGCTGTATTTTCATCGACACCTAAGCGTGCAAGGTTGGCAACTTCTAGGATTTCTTCACGGCTGACGTTGCTGTCAGACGTTGCTGGTTGCTGTGACATGGTTTCTCCAGTGAAGGACAGTTTTTGTTAGATTTAGGTTACAAGTAGCTACTAAGTAAGCGCTAAGATAATATCTTATATAAAGTTGTTTTATTATAAAGCATCTGACCCAAGTTTACAGAGCATGACGCTTGATTGGTGCACAATATCGATTAAGAAAGCATGGTTTACAAAACTGACTATATAATTCACGATTGATTCTCAATTGCTTACCCATTGAGCGCTGAAATACGTTACAGTATGTACCTGTGCTACTAAGCAAAATTATCGCCTGCCTGTAGAGCCCTTGTTAGTTATTGAATTAGATGGTGTTTCATTAATATGAATGGTAGAGACTACTATTTCAAATTTTGTAACAACTTTTAGCGTTTAAGACCAAAATCCTTACGTATTGATGCAAATACCTGTGTTTTTTTTTGAGCTAAATAGGTATAATTTAGCTCGATTTTTCCATTTCATCATTATTGCTTAGGTTTCACTTGTTGCGATGTTCAGCTTTTGCTTCAAGTAATGTCTATCGACGACCTGCTCAACACTGACGAGTAACACCTCAGTCAATCTCATTCGCCTCATTCGTAAGACGCTGGATATATTAGTCATGAACCTGTTTGGATTTTTATCAAATAATATCGCTATCGACCTCGGTACTGCGAACACCCTAATTTTTATTCCTAATAAAGGCGTCGTACTTGACGAGCCTACGGTAGTGGCGTTACGAAGTAATCGTACGCAGAACCCTACTGTTGCTGCTGTTGGTATCGATGCCAAGCAGATGCTAGGCCGTACTCCTGCCAATATTACAGCGATTCGTCCATTAAAAGATGGGGTGATTGCTGACTTTGAAGTGACACAAAAGATGCTCAAGCACTTTATCATGAAGGTAAAGGCAAAGCGTTTTCTAGCGCAGCCTAATGTCGTGGTGTGTGTGCCTTGTAAGTCTACTCTCGTCGAGCGTAAAGCGATACGTGAAGCAGTATCATCAGCAGGTGCCAGTAAAGTATTGTTGCTAGAAGAGCCAATGGCCGCAGCGATTGGTGCTGGTATGCCAGTTCATGAAGCTAGTGGTTCGATGGTTGTTGATATAGGTGGTGGTACGACTGAAATTGCTGTTATCGCGCTATCTGGTTGCGTCTATGCTGAGTCGATTCGGATTGGTGGCGATATGTTTGATGAAGCCATTATTACTCATGTCCGTCGTACTCATGGCTGTGTGATCGGTGAGACAACGGCTGAGCGTATCAAACAAGAAGTGGGCTCTGCATTGAATGAGGACAGTCAGTTAGAAGTAGAAGTGCGTGGTCGTAGCATGGCTGAAGGTGTACCAAAAACATTCACGATCAACTCAGAAGAAATACAAAAAGCACTGAGTGATCCACTAAGTGGTATTGTAAGTGCGGTTAAAGCGGCCCTTGAACAAACGCCACCTGAGCTATCATCAGATATCGCAGAGCGTGGTATTGTCTTGACTGGTGGCGGTGCGTTATTACGTGATTTAGATAAGTTGATTTCAAGAGAAACAGGTTTGCCTGTGACTGTTGCCGAAGATCCGCTGACTTGTGTCAGTCGTGGTGGTGGTATTGCACTTGATTTTATCAATAACAAAAGTTTGAATATGATTTTTGTTTGAGCTATTTAAATTAAGATAAAAGAATTGGCTGTAACTATATAAAGGTAAAGATAAGGATAAAGGTAAAGGTAAAGGCAGCCAGTTGTGCTGCCTTTAATCACATTAATAAAGGCTAGAATTCAGCACTGGCTACTGTTTATTTTATAACCCCTGAGTTAGACGACTTATGATTCCAAGTATTTTTGCGCGCCAGCCGTTAGCACTTCGTAAGACTGCCATAGTACTGATAGCAGCTTTAGTACTGATGTGGTTCGATAGCAAAAATCCAGAATGGTTTAATTCAATACGCAATACTAGCCATGCTGCTATGCAACCGATCTATGAGTTGTCACTATTACCCAGCTATGCCAAACATTGGGCGAGTGGAAGCTTACAGTCTAAAGAAACACTACGCCGCGAAAATATACAATTAAAGTCGCAACTGATACACGCACAAGCTAAGCTTCAGCAACAAGATTATATCTTGGCACAAAATGCACGCCTGCAAGGTATTTTATCAACCACTAAGCCTGAGCAGTTTGAGCTCAACCTAGCACAGGTTATCGGTACTGATACCAATTTACTTAGACAAATTGTGATGCTTAATAAAGGTGCACGAGATGGGGTGCAAGTTGGACAAACGGTTATTGACGAAACGGGTATTTTAGGGCAAATCATTAATGTCTATCCTAATACCAGTCGCTTGCTACTGATAACCGATGAACAGCAATCAGTTGCCGTTACTGTTAAACGTACTGGTCAGCGCGCTATCGTTACCGGACAAGGAATACCAACCTCGCTGAGCCTTGATTATGTATTCAAAACATCAGACGTACGTGTGGGTGATGAGTTGGTTTCATCAGGGCTAGGCGGCCGGATTCCAGCAGGTTACCGAGTCGGCCGTGTGGCTCATATCCAAAATACCCAAGCCGATAATTTTAAAACTATAGAAGTGACACCAGCAGCAAATTTTATCGATAACGCTTATGTGCTCATTCTCCAAGATAAGCTAGCCAACTAAATAGTGTTACTCATCAGTGCCGCTTAGTATCGAGCTATTCATCCAATATTTGACATTGTTCGGCAAAACTTTGCCATCTTTAGCCTATATAGATGACTATCGATTGGAGTAAAGATACACCCTAGTAGCCGCCTATATACTCATTATCTGTTTAGTCACAGTGAACATCACATCAATGCTTAATTATGTTTTAATAGCAGCCGCTAATACACCCGCTAAGGTAAGTACTCATGTCGTATCCTGACTCCGAGAATGCAACGGTACTAATCATTGTTACGATTATTCTTAGCTTCGTTGTTGCCTCATCACTTAATATTTATCCATTAAGTCCTAGCATGGCTACATTGCGTCCTATGGTGATGGTGATGGTTTTGGTTTTTTGGTTGTTGTTTCAACCACGTTATGTCGGTATCTTTACGGCATTTACTATCGGTTTTATTGCTGATTTATTGATGGATACTCATCTAGGACAGCAAGCCTTTGCCGCAGTAGTAGTAGCGTTCGTGATTAAACTGACCAGTATCTATGTTAAGCAATTAAATACCGTTAGTGCATGGGTAATCGCTAGTCTAGGATTGATTGTATTTCAAATAACGCTATGGGTATTGCAGATGTTTGTTCAAAACATCTTTGTTGCACAATCCGCTTTTTCATTAATGATTAGTATCCTAAGCTGGCCATTGGTATTACTTGTTTTACGCAAGTTTACACGTTAATTAAAGAGGCGGTTGCTAACGTTTGGCGCTAGTCGTCATGAATGAGTAGTTGAGCGTGATTTTTTGATTTGAGCATCTATTATCTACAAAACTTCTATGAAGGTAAGTTTTCAACACACAATAATTTATACAGTAAGAGAGTAGCGATGGATATTGTTTTGGCATCTGGTTCGCCGCGCCGCCGTGAGCTATTGGAAAGAGCAAGGCTGAACTTTAGTATCTTGAGTGCAGATATCAATGAAACACGCTATGATAATGAGTCGCCAAAAGACTATATCGAGCGCATGGTCGCTACCAAAGCTGAGGCTGCGATAAAACAGCTAAATGAAAAGATCCAAGCTAATACAATGGACTGTGCTGAGCCGCTTATTATCTTAACCTCAGATACCATTGGTGTATTAGCAGATGGTAAAACTGTATTGGTCAAACCCGTTGACCGTGAGCACGCTTATGATATGTGGCAGCAAATGTCTGATAATGTTCATGAGGTTTGGACGGCTGTGCAAGCGACTCAAGTATCATTATTACCAGGTCTTGCTAATTTAACGACTGATTATCAGCAAGGTTTTCAAGTTGTTAACCGCCAACAAATCACTGAACGCACAGAAGTTACATTTGTTCCGCTGACGGAGCAGATGATGAGCGACTACTGGGACAGTGGTGAGCCTGCTGACAAAGCAGGTGGTTATGGCATTCAAGGGTTAGGTGCTGCATGGGTAAGCCGTATTAATGGTAGCTACACTAACGTCGTTGGCTTACCTCTATCGCAAACATTAGCACTTATTAGAGACATGCAAGCAGGTTAAGCAAATATTATGAACCTGTTAAAAGTGAATGACTGATGTTCTGCACATAATGACACGGTAGGGTAATGGGCAAGAGTAAGTCGCATTTGTTACACTATAAAGCTAATAGGCGATGAACGCCTAACAAAAAAGCTGAGAGATAAGAGAAAAACATTATGTCCGAAGAGCTGCTCATTAATATTAGTCCAATGGAGTCCCGTGTTGCAGTATTAGACAATGGTATCTTGGGCGAGATTTATATCGAACGTCATCATAAACTGGGTTTGGTTGGTAATATTTATCTGGGTACGGTTGTCCGTGTCCTACCTGGTATGCAAGCAGCGTTTGTTGATATTGGTCAGTCACGTACAGCTTTTTTGCATGTCAATGATATGCAGCGTGAGCCGCGCCCAGTCGCAGAAAGTAAAAATAAAGCCACTGTACATAAAGAAAGTGATACAGACCGTGGCCTTGTGGATACTTCTAACGATGATTTGGCCGTTATGTCACCTGTCGTTAGCGTGCCAAGCTCGGAAATTATGCCTGTTTCTAAAACATTGATTCAGCATCGTCTACACGAAAGTCAACGTATCTTAGTGCAAGTCACGAAAGATCAGCTGGGTAGTAAAGGTGCTCGTCTAACCACCAATATATCGCTACCGTCACGCTATTTGGTATATCTACCATCAAGTGAACATATTGGTATATCGCAGCGTATTGATGGTGACGAAGAGCGTACGCGTCTAAAGACTGAACTTAGTAGCTTGATGCAGACGGTTAATCTAAAAGGTGGATTGATTGCTCGTACTGCTGCTGAACGTGTTCCTGTCGAAAAGCTTGAAGAAGATATCTACTATCTGCTACAGCTGTGGCGCACTATCTGTGCTCGTCGCCAAGAAATAAACCATCATCAAAGCTCAGAGCTTATTTACCAAGAACTGGCACTGCCATTAAGATCTATTCGTGACTTGGTACATGCTGATACCGAAAAAGTCATCATCGATAATACACAGATATATGAGCAAGTAAGATACTTTGCCAAAGAGTTTGTGCCTTTTGTCTATGATCGAATCGTACACTATACTGCTGAGCAATCCCTATTTGATATACATCGTGTCGAAGACGACTTACGTGATGCCTTAAAACGCCGTGTAGATCTAAAGTCAGGCGGTTATTTGATTATCGATCAAACAGAAGCGATGACTACTATTGATGTGAATACTGGCTCTTTCGTGGGTGGCCGCTCATTAGAAGACACCGTTTATAAGACCAACCTAGAAGCGACTCATGCTATTGCTCGTCAGCTACGTTTGCGAAATCTAGGTGGCATCATTATTTTAGATTTTATCGATATGCTAGAGCAACAGCACAAAGACGATGTGTTAGAGAGTTTACAAGCTCAGTTGAAGCAAGATTATGCCAAGACTAAGATTACGCAAGTCAGTGAGCTTGGCTTGGTAGAGATGACTCGTAAACGTACCCGTGAGTCATTAGGGCAGCAGCTTTGTGAGCCGTGCCCAACCTGTCAAGGCCGTGGCTTTGTAAAAACAGCTGAAACAGTATGTTTTGAGATATTTCGTGAGATTATGCGCTGTGCTCGCACTTATAACTCTCCCAAAAAATTCACTGTCGTGGCTCACGCATCAGTCATTGATTTACTACTAACGACAGAGTCAGATACCGTAGCAGACTTAGAATATTTGCTTGGTAGAGTGATTACTTTTGATGTGGAAAATCTCTATACTCAAGAACAATACGATATTGTTTTAGACTGATAGCTTATCTGCTATAGATAGTAGAATCATTAGAAATAGATGATGATGCTTAAAAAGCGTAATATCCAGATCGACTACAGATATAGTTCTTGCAATGAACGAAATAATATGTATAATACACACCACTGAATTAAATATGCGCAGCTGACTAGAAAGGCTGGCGCTATGACAGCTAGAGCATCGTTTCTAGCACTATTTCATTATGCCTTTGCTGCTTTCCAATATATAGGAGGGTCGGCGGGGCTTTAAACTATTTTACTTTTGGCACGCTATAAGTTCGGATAAAGAACTCATTCTGGTTAAGAACAGAAGGCCGCTTTAAGTGAATATTTAACCAAACGGCTTTTGATCATATCTTTGCAAAGCAAGAATGACAAAAGCACATATTAGGAGCTTGCTGGCATGGCTAACCAGAGAATCCGTATCCGTCTTAAGTCTTTTGATCATCGTTTGATCGATCAATCTGCACAAGAGATTGTTGATACTGCAAAGCGCACCGGTGCGCAAGTTTGTGGTCCTGTACCGTTGCCGACTCGCATTGAGCGCTTCAACGTTCTAACCTCACCACATGTTAACAAAGACGCGCGTGATCAGTACGAAATCCGTACTCATAAGCGTATGGTTGATATCGTTCAACCTACTGACAAAACTGTGGATGCGCTAATGAAATTAGATTTAGCGGCGGGTGTTGACGTTCAAATTGCTTTGGGTTAATGCACATTACACACCCAACCCATTAATATAAGATATAAAGAGGTCTAAAATGGCGATCGGTTTAGTCGGTAAAAAATGCGGCATGACCCGTGTCTTCACTGAAACAGGCGCATCTATCCCTGTGACAGTAGTTGAGGTCGATGCAAACCGCATTACTCAAGTAAAAAATACTGATGTAGATGGTTATCAAGCCATCCAAATTACCACAGGCACCCGTCGTGACAGCCGCGTAACAGCTGCACAGAAAGGTCACTTCGCTAAAGCTGGTGTTAAAGCTGGCCGTGGTGTTTGGGAGTTTCGTGCCAACGATAGCGATCTTGAAGGTCGTGAGATTGGTGGTGAAATTCTAGCTGACCTGTTCGAACAAGGTCAAATGGTTGATGTTACAGGAAACAGCAAAGGTAAAGGCTTCCAAGGTCCTGTAAAGCGTCACAACTTTAATATGCAAGATGCTACTCATGGTAACTCAGTATCTCATCGTGCACATGGTTCAACTGGTCAGAACCAGTCACCAGGTAAAGTATTCAAAGGCAAAAAGATGGCGGGTCAGATGGGTAACAAACGTGTTACCGTTCAAGGCCTAGAAGTGATTTCGGTTGATGCCGAAAAAGGGTTACTTGTCATCAAGGGTGCTATCCCAGGTGCCACCGGTGGCGATGTTATCGTACGTCCGTCAGTCAAAGCCTAAGCAAGGGGATTAACGTGGATTTAAAAACAGTTACAGGTGCGGCGGTTGAGCTTTCTGATACGGCATTTGGTCGTGAATTCAACGAAGCACTAGTGCATCAAGTCGTCACCGCTTATTTAGCTGGTGCTCGCCAAGGTACACGCGCACAAAAAACCCGTGCCGAAGTTTCTGGCGGTGGTATCAAGCCATGGCGCCAAAAAGGTACTGGTCGCGCTCGTGCGGGTTCTATTCGTAGCCCAATCTGGCGTTCAGGTGGTCGTGCATTCGCTGCAAAACCACAAGATTGGTCACAGAAAGTAAACCGTAAAATGTATCGCGGTGCGATGCAGTGCATCCTAGCCGAATTGATTCGCCAAGAGCGTTTGATTTTGGTAGAAGAGTTGAGCGTTTCTGGGCCGAAAACCAAAGAGCTGATTGCTAAGTTGAACGATTTAAATGCACCTCGTGCACTAATCGTGACTAAAGAAGTTGATGAAAACTTATACTTGGCTGCTCGCAACATTCCACATGTCAATGTACTTGGTACAAATGAAGTGGACCCAGTGAGCTTGATCGCATTTGATAAAGTGATCATGTCAGTTGAAGCTGCGAAACAATTTGAGGAAGCACTAGCATGAATAACGCAAGACTTTATCAGGTCTTAAGAGGGCCTGTATTCTCAGAAAAATCTCAAATGCTTGGCGACTCACTTGGTGTGCAGGTATTTAAAGTTGATTCTAATGCTACTAAGCTAGAAGTCAAAAAAGCAGTTGAGTTGATGTTTGAAGGTGTTGAAGTTACTAAAGTGAACACTTTGAATGTTAAAGGTAAGACAAAGCGTTTTGGTAAAAGCATCGGCCGTCGTAACGACTATAAAAAAGCCTATGTTACCTTAAAAGCTGGTCAAGATGTACAAATGGCTGATGCTGGTGAAGAAGTAGTAAATACTACTGATTCTGCTAGTGAAACAGCGAATAACGAATAAGGATTACACTCATGCCTATCGTAAGAGCAAAGCCAACATCACCAGGCCGTCGTTTTGTTGAAAAAGTGGTGCATCCACACCTTTACAAAGGTCGTCCTTATGCAGCACTTGTTGAATCAAAAAGTAAGTCAGGTGGTCGTAATAATAATGGTCGCATAACGACTCGTCATATTGGCGGTGGTCATAAGCAGCATTATCGTGTTATCGATTTCAAACGTACTAAAGACAATATCCCAGCTACAGTAGAGCGTATCGAATACGATCCTAACCGTACTGCACATATTGCCTTGCTTAAGTATGCTGATGGCGAACGTCGCTACATCATCGCTGCTAAAAAACAAGCAGTTGGCGATACAGTGATGTCAGGTGAAACTTCACCAATTCGCCCAGGTAACTGTTTACCACTGAAAAACATCCCATTGGGTACTGTGATTCACAATATCGAACTTAAAATCGGTAAAGGTGCACAGATGGCTCGCGCAGCGGGTGCTAGTGTTCAGTTATTAGGTCGTGACGGTATCTATGCTATTCTACGTTTGCGTTCTGGCGAGACTCGCCGCGTACATGTGAATTGCCGTGCTGTTATCGGTGAAGTTTCTAACACTGAAAACAACTTGAAATCACTTGGTAAAGCCGGTGCTTCACGTTGGCGTGGTGTTCGTCCTTCAGTTCGTGGTGTCGCTATGAACCCGGTTGATCACCCACATGGTGGTGGTGAAGGTCGTAACAAAGGTCGCCATCCAACTAGCCCTTGGGGTCAGAAGTCTAAAGGACTTAAAACGCGTAGTAATAAGCGTACTGACAACATGATCATCCGCCGTCGCGCCAAGAAGAAATAAAGGAAGAATTTCATGCCTCGTTCATTGAAAAAAGGTCCATTCATAGACGCGCATTTGTTTGCTAAAGTTGAGAATGCATTAGACACCAACTCACGCAAGCCAATTAAGACTTGGTCGCGCCGCTCGATGATTTTGCCACAAATGGTTGGCCTAACTTTATCTGTTCACAACGGCCGTACTCATGTACCGGTTATCGTGAGCGAACAGATGGTTGGTCATAAACTAGGTGAATTTGCCCCGACTCGTACGTATCGTGGTCATGGCATTGACAGAAAAGCTAAGAAATAAGGTGCTTACCATGGAAGTAACTGCAAAATTACGCGGTGCCGCCATATCGGCACAAAAAGTTAGACTCGTTGCTGATGAAGTTCGTGGCAAATCTATTGAGCGTGCTTTGGATATCCTAACGTATAGCAATAAAAAAGGCGCTGTGTTTGTTAAGAAATGTCTTAACTCAGCCATCGCCAATGCCGAAAACAACAACGGTCTAGATATCGATACTCTTAAAGTATCAACTATCTACGTTGATGAAGGCATTACGCTAAAACGTATCCTACCACGTGCCAAAGGTCGCGCTGATCGTATCAGCAAGCGTACTTGTCACATCACTATAAAGGTAGGAGAATAAGTTATGGGTCAAAAAGTACATCCAATCGGAATTCGTCTTGGTGTTGTCAAAAAGCATAATGCAAACTGGTATGCTAACCCTAAACAATACTCAGAATACCTCATCAACGACATTCAAGTTCGTGAATACCTTCGCAAGAAGCTAGATAACGCTATGATCAGTAACATCATGATCGAGCGTCCTACTGGCGCTGCTAAGATTACCATCGCCACTGCGCGCCCTGGTATCGTTATCGGTAAGAAAGGCGAAGATATCGAAAGACTTCAAAAAGAATTGACCAAAATTATGGGCGTACCTGCTCAGGTCAACATTGAAGAAATCACGTCACCTGATCTTGATGCACGTTTGGTTGCAGACGGTATTGGTAGCCAGCTTGAGCGTCGTGTTATGTTCCGTCGTGCAATGAAGCGCGCTGTACAGAACAGCATGCGTTCTGGTGCTAAAGGTATTAAAGTTGAGTTGTCTGGCCGTCTTGGCGGTGCTGAGATTGCTCGTACTGAATGGTACCGTGAAGGTCGTGTGCCATTGCATACACTCCGCGCTGATATTGACTATGCGTCAGTACGTGCAGAGACAACTTACGGCACTATCGGTGTAAAAGTTTGGATTTTCCGTGGCGAAATCCTTGACGGTATGAACAGTGTTTATAACCCCGTCAACGAAGAGAAGCCTCGTGCGCCAAAACGCCGTGGTCGTGGAAACGGAAACCGTCGAAACTCAGACAGAGGTTAAACTATGTTACAGCCAAAACGTACCAAGTTTCGTAAAATGCATAAAGGTCGTAACACTGGGCTAGCTCATCGTGGAAGCACCGTTGCATTCGGACAAATTGGTCTAAAATCGTTGACTCGTGGTCGTATGACTGCCCGTCAAATTGAAGCAGCACGTCGTACCATCACTCGTAAAATTAAGCGTGGCGGTAAGATTTGGATTCGTGTATTCCCAGACAAGCCAATTACCAACAAACCATTGGAAGTACGTATGGGTAAAGGTAAAGGTCCAGTCGAATATTGGGTATGCGAAATCAAGCCTGGTAAAGTGCTATATGAAATCGAAGGGGTCTCTGAAGAGCTTGCTCGCGAAGCATTAACGCTTGCCGCAGCAAAACTGCCCTTTAAAACTACCATTGTTAAGCGGACGATAATGTAATGAAGATCAGTGAATTACGTGATAAATCATTAGAAGAACTGACCCAGTTACTTGATGAAAAGCAACTTGATGCTTTCCGTATTCGTATGGCTAAAGCAACTGGTCAGTTGGGTAATACCCATGAAGTACGTGCCAATCGTCGTACGATTGCACAGCTTCAGACTTTGATTAACGAGAAACAACGAGGCGACTCATGAGCGATAACAATCAAACAGCTACCAATGCTAGCGTATTGACAGGACGAGTTGTCAGCGACAAGATGGATAAGTCCATCACAGTTTTGATTGAGCGTCTGGTTCGTCATCCTCTATATGGCAAACAGCTTCGTCGTTCTACAAAAATCAAAGCACATGATGAGAACAATGTTTGCCAACAAGGTGACCTTGTCCGTATCAAAGAAACGCGTCCAATCTCAAAAACTAAGTCATGGACTTTAGTTGATGTGGTTGAAAAAGTAGAAAAAATCTAAGTAAATTGCATTAAAAGCCAGAAGCTGTTAAAATAGCCGCCTTTTTAAGGATGCTGATTGCGCCGAGCGTATATCACTCACATTAAGAGTAAGTCGCGGCTATTTATATTAAAATGCCGTCTACTCATACTGTGCTAGCGGCAGCAACTGGTTTTTATTGCTCATACGTGTGGAGTAACGCTATGATTCAGGTTGAGTCAATGCTGGAAGTTGCAGACAATAGCGGTGCAAGGCGAGTTCAGTGCATTAAAGTACTGGGTGGTTCTCATCGTCGTTATGCATCAGTTGGCGACATTATTAAAGTAACGGTTAAAGAAGCCATTCCTCGCGGTCGTGTTAAAAAAGGCGACGTGATGAATGCAGTAGTTGTACGTACCAAAAAAGGCGTTCGTCGTCCGGATGGTTCTGTGTTGCGTTTTGATGACAATGCTGCGGTATTGTTAAACCAAAATAAAGCGCCAATTGCAACTCGTATTTTTGGACCGGTAACTCGTGAACTACGTGGTGATCAGTTTATGAAAATTGTATCACTTGCACCAGAAGTATTGTGAGGTAATCCATGTCAAAATTACGTAAAGGCGATACAGTTATCGTGATTGCTGGGAAAGATAAAGGCAAACAAGGTACTGTACAAGCTGTAAAAAATGATCGTATTAAAGTAGAAGGCATTAATATTGTTACTAAACATCAGAAGCCTAATCAGGCAGCTGGCGTTGAAGGCGGTATTCTTAAGCAAGAAGCTTTTCTACATATCTCAAATGTCGCAATTTTAAATGCGCAAACCCAAAAAGCTGATCGTATTACTTATCAGTTCGATGAAGACGGCAAGAAACAACGCGTCTATCGTTCGAACGGTGAAGTAGTGGCGACTGCGTAAGACACTAAGGGTGTAATGGTAATGGCAAGATTAAAATCTTTATATAACGATAAGTTAAAGCAGCAAATCAAAGAAGAGCTTGGTTTAACAAATGTGATGCAAGTGCCTAAAATCACTAAAATCACACTTAACATGGGTGTGGGTGGTGCGTCTCAAGATAAGAAAATTCTTGAAGGTGCAGTTGCCGATATGACCGCTATTGCTGGTCAAAAACCTGTTGTTACTAAAGCGCGTAAATCAGTTGCTGGTTTTAAAATTCGTGAAGAATGGCCAATTGGCTGTAAAGTAACGCTACGCGGTGAGCAAATGTACGAATTTTTAGATCGTCTCATTGCCATTGCAATTCCTCGTATTCGTGATTTCCGCGGTTTTTCACCTAAAGCCTTTGACGGACGTGGTAACTACTCATTGGGTATTAAAGAACAAATCGTATTCCCAGAAGTAGATTTTGACAAAATTGATCGTATCCGCGGTATGGATGTGACAATCACCACGTCAGCTAGTAGTGATGAAGAAGGTCGTGCGTTGCTTAAAGCATTCGGCTTCCCATTTAAATAAGGTAAAGACGTTATGGCAAAGAAGAGCATGATTAACCGCGAATTAAAACGCGAAAAAATGGTTGCTAAATATGCTGAAAAGCGTATCAAGCTAAAAGAAACTATCAGTGATATGACTGCAAGTGACGAAACTCGTATGGAAGCGATGCTAGAGCTACAAGCTCTACCACGTAACTCATCACCAGTACGTCTGCGTAATCGTTGTGCTATCACCGGTCGTCCTCATGGTTACTTCCGCAAGTTTGGCTTATCACGCAATATGCTGCGTGAGCGTGTCATGCAAGGCGATGTGCCTGGTGTTCGTAAAGCAAGCTGGTAAGGAGTAACTATATGAGTATGCAAGATACCGTTGGGGATATGCTAACCCGTATTCGTAACGCACAAATGGCTAATAAAGTATCGGTAGCAATGCCGAACTCTAAACTACGTAAATCAATTGCTGATTTACTGGTTAGCGAAGGTTATGTGGCTAGTGCTGTTGTCGCTGAAGAAGCAAACAACAAAGCAACACTTACTATTGAACTAAAATATTTCGAAGGCCGTGCTGTCATCGAAACTATTCAACGTTATAGCCGTCCTGGTTTGCGTCAGTTCCGTGGCAAAGATTCTATCCCTACTGTTAAACAGGGTATGGGCGTTGCTATTGTATCAACTAGCCAAGGTATCATGAGCGATCGTGCTGCACGCGCTGCTGGTATCGGTGGTGAAATTGTCGCATTTGTAGCGTAAGCTATACGACGATGAAGTTTATTTGATAGTTGTTAGGCTCTTATCAATTGAATGATTATAAATTAATTTAAATTGATAGGTGTCTAACACAGTCAACTATGCTAAACTAACACGCTTTTTAGCCTGTTAGTTTTTTCGCTAATATAAAGAAGTTAATTTTTTAAGGAATATTCCTATGTCTCGTGTGGCTAAAGCCCCAGTAACGCTGCCAAACGGCGTAAGCGTTACTTTGAACGATCGGCAGGTCGAAGTTAAAGGCAAGAACGGCAATTTGTCTTTACGCCTGCATGAATTGGTCGAGCTGAAACAGGAAGATGATGCTATCATTTTCTCACCTACAGTCGATTCAAAAGAAGCTATGATGCACACTGGCACCATGCGCGCTCTAGTTAACAACTATGTTAAGGGCGTTCATGAAGGCTTTGAAAAACGTCTTCAATTGATTGGTGTTGGTTATCGCGCACAAGTTGCTGGCAATAAAGTAACTTTAAACGTTGGTTACTCTCACCCAGTAGAGTATACGTTGCCTGAAGGTGTATCAGCTGAAACCCCAACGCAAACTGAAATTGTTTTGAAATCAAACAATAAACAGCAGCTTGGTCAAGCAGCGGCTAACATCCGTGGTTTCCGCCCACCTGAGCCTTACAAAGGCAAAGGTATTCGTTATAGTGACGAGCATGTGATTCGCAAAGAAGCTAAGAAAAAATAAGGTGAGTTGAAATGTTTGATAAAAAAGCAGCTCGTCTACGTCGAGCAAAGAAAACCCGTGCGCATATCCGTTTCTTAGGCGTTCATCGCTTAACGGTTAACCGTACGCCAAAACATATTTATGCCCAGATTATCTCTCCTAACGGTGGTGAAGTGATTGCTCAGGCATCTACCTTAGACGGCAGCTTGCGCTCTGGTGCGACTGGTAATGTTGATGCAGCAACGTCTGTAGGCCAAATGATCGCAGAACGCGCAAAAGCAGCTGGCATTAATAAAGTTGCCTTTGACCGTAGTGGTTTTAAATATCATGGTCGAGTTAAAGCTTTAGCTGAAGCGGCTCGCGAAAACGGATTGGAGTTTTAATCATGGCTAGAAATGATAAAAATGATAAAAATGAACAGACTGACGGTCTAGTAGAACGCTTAGTTACCGTTGATCGTGTTGCAAAAGTAGTTAAAGGTGGTCGTATTTTCTCGTTCACTGCGTTGACTGTAGTGGGTGACGGCAATGGTCGTGTGGGTTTTGGTCGCGGCAAAGCACGTGAAGTGCCAGCTGCTATTCAAAAAGCACTAGAAGCTGCTAAACGTAATATGATTACTGTTGAGTTAAATGATGCAACTTTGTATCATCCGATCAAAGCACGTCATGGTGCTAGTAAAGTCTATATGCAACCTGCATCTGAAGGTACTGGCGTAATCGCTGGTGGTGCAATGCGTGCTGTGTTAGAAGTTGCTGGTGTCAAAGATGTTTTGACTAAATGTTATGGTTCTACCAATACTGCTAACGTTGTTCGTGCAACGTTTAACGGTTTACGTGATATGTCAACTCCAGAGAAGATGGCAGCTAAACGTGGTAAATCTGTAGACGAAATCTTGGGTTAACTTAGACTAGGTGAGTTACGATGAAAAAAATGAAAGTCACTCAATTTAAATCGGGTGCCCATCGCCTAAAGAGCCACAAAGCGAGCTTGAAAGGATTGGGTTTACGCCGCATTAATCATACTGTTGAAGTAGAAGATACTCCTTCAACTCGTGGTATGGTCAATCGCGTTAACTACATGGTAAAAGTGGAGGAAGCGTAATGGGTCTTAGATTAAATGAATTATCACCAGGTGTTGGCGCAAAGAAAACTGCCCAACGTCGTGGTCGTGGTATCGGTTCAGGTCTTGGTAAGACTGGTGGCCGTGGTGTAAAAGGTCAGAAGTCTCGTTCAGGTTCTAGCATTCGCTCAGGATTTGAAGGTGGTCAAATGCCTTTATACCGTCGTCTACCAAAATTTGGTTTTACCAGTAAGATGGCAATGAAAACTGCTGAAGTACGTCTTTCTGAATTAAAACAAATTGAAGGCGATGTGGTCAGCATTGAAACACTTAAAGCTGCCAACCTTATTCGTCATGATATGAAACGTGCCCGTGTAATGTTATCAGGCGAAGTTACTAAAGCTTATACCTTTAAAGGTATCAAAGTAACTAAAGGCGCTAAGCAAGCAATCGAAGCTGCTGGTGGTAGCATCGAGGAGTAGTAACGTGTCAAAACAATCAATGTCATCGACTGGTATACCGCTTAATCCATTCGCATTTATACGAAAGTATGATGAATTATGGACGCGTTTATTATTCTTAATCGGCGCATTGATTGTTTATCGTTTAGGGTCACATATTCCAGTACCGGGTATTAACCCAGTTAATTTGGCTGATCTGTTTTCGCGCAACGAAAATACCATTTTGAGCATGTTTAACATGTTTTCAGGTGGTGCACTAGAACGTATGTCCATTATGGCACTTGGCATTATGCCATATATCTCAGCATCGATTATTGTACAGATGATGTCTGCGGTATTACCATCGCTTGAAGCTCTCAAAAAAGAGGGGGAAGCAGGACGACGTAAGTTAAACAAGTATACCCGTCAGGGGACGCTTGCTTTAGCATTAGTACAGTCATTAGGAATGTGTGCTGGTTTAATCAGTCAAAATCTTACTTTATCTTCTGGTCTTACTTTTTATATTCCAGCCGTTACTTCGTTAGTAGCGGGCGCTATGTTTTTAATGTGGCTTGGTGAGCAGATTACAGAGCGTGGTGTGGGTAACGGTATTTCAATGCTCATTTTTGCGAGTATTGTGGCTGGTACACCAGGTATGATTTCGCAATCTATCGAACAAGTCAATCAAGGTCAGATGAACTTGATTGTGCTATTTATTTTTGTGTTGCTAGGTATCGCGGTTACTGCCGGTATTGTTTATATTGAACGTGCCCAACGCCGTGTTCCTGTAAACTATGCACAGAAACAGCAGCAAGGTCGCAAAATTTATGCTCAGCAGCAATCTCATTTGCCGTTGAAGCTAAATATGGCAGGTGTTATTCCCGCTATTTTTGCAAGTTCTTTGCTGTTGTTTCCAGCCAGTTTAGGGCAGTGGGTAGGTCAATCAACTGATCCTACCTTTACACAAAAAATATTACAAAATATGGCATTGGTATTGTCTCCAGGACAGCCGCTATATTTGGTACTGTTTGGTGCGATGATTATTTTCTTCTGTTATTTCTATACGGCTCTGGTATTTAGTCCCCGTGAAGTTGCAGAGAACCTTAAACGTAGTGGTGCGTATATTCCAGGTATTCGCCCAGGACAACAAACTCAGCGTTACCTCGATCATGTATTAAACCGACTGACCTTTATTGGCGCGATGTATATGACGGTTATTTGTTTAATGCCAATGGTCGTCCAGTCATCGTTTGGTGTGCCGTTTCAACTCGGTGGTACGTCTTTACTGATTATGGTGGTTGTGGTAATGGATTTCATATCGCAGATTCAAGCGCATTTGATGACCCATCAATATCATGATCAGACGTTAATTCAATCGCCCACTCAACCTTAAAAATGAGCGGTACGATATTTCAAGGAGCATGCTATGAAAGTTCAAGCATCAGTTAAAAAGATTTGTGGTAGCTGTAAAGTTGTGCGCCGTAAAGGCCGTGTACATATTATTTGTACAGCAGAACCTCGCCACAAGCAACGTCAAGGTTAATATTTAGCGTGATTTAGCCATAGGCTCTATTACTGATTAAATTAATACTTGAAAAATGACGGCGGATGAGTTATTATCCGCCACTTGCCGTAGTTTATATGAAAAACTTTTATAGTGTCTTTAATGGCTGACTTACTATTAGGTCAATTCAGAAAAAGCGTTATGAAGGTTTACGTATCGACAGCAACAAATCTGAAAAATAACGCTTTATCGAGAGATAATGCTCATTTTTCTTTAATGGAGAGAAATCAATGGCTCGTATTGCCGGCGTAAACATTCCGGATAATAAGCATGCTGTTATTTCACTAACTTACATCTTTGGTGTAGGTCGTACCACTGCTCAGAAAATCTTAGAAGCAGTTGGCATTGCCCCTACTACTAAAGTTAGCCAGTTAGATGATACACAGTTAGATGCTATCCGTGCACAAGTTGCAAATTACATGACTGAAGGTGATCTTCGTCGTGAAGTGTCAATGAATATTAAGCGCTTAGTTGATCTTGGTTGTTACCGTGGCATTCGCCATCGTCGTAACCTACCAGTTAGAGGTCAAAACACTAAGAACAACGCTCGTACTCGTAAGGGTCCGACACGCCCTCTCAAAAGATAATTAACTTAGGAAGCTAAAAGATGGCAAAAGACACTCGTAGTCGCAAAAAGGTGGCTCGTCGTTCAGTATCGGAGGGCGTAGCCCATATCCATGCGTCTTTTAATAACACCATTGTTACGATTACCGATCGCCAAGGTAATGCATTGGCTTGGGCCACTTCAGGTGGACAAGGCTTCCGTGGTTCACGTAAATCTACACCATTTGCAGCTCAGGTTGCAGCTGAAGTCGCTGGTAAAGCGGCCCAAGAATATGGTGTTAAGAATATCGATGTTTTGGTCAAAGGACCAGGACCGGGTCGTGAGTCTGCGGTAAGAGCACTAGGTGCATTGGGTTATAAAGTTAACAGCATCTCTGATGTAACCCCAATCCCACACAATGGTTGCCGTGCGCCGAAAAAGCGCCGCGTCTAATATTAAAGACGAAGCTTTTTATCCCAGAAGCTTATAGGAGACATAACAATGGCCCGCTATATTGGACCAAAACTCAAATTATCACGTCGTGAAGGTACTGACTTAGGTCTTAAGTCTGGTGTTAAACCATACGACGTAAAAACAAAAAAAGCTGGTCGTCCACCAGGTCAACATGGCGTTAGCCGTAATAAGACCTCAGAATATGCTCTACAGTTGCGTGAAAAGCAAAAAGTTAAGCGTATTTATGGTGTACTAGAGCGTCAATTCGCTAATTACTATAAAGAAGCTGCTCGTAAGCGTGGCGCTACTGGTGAGAACTTACTAGCTATGCTAGAAAGTCGTCTAGATAACGTGGTCTATCGCATGGGCTTTGGCTCAACTCGCGCAGAAGCACGTCAGCTAGTCAGTCATCGTACTGTTATGGTGAAAAAAGCTGGCCGTGATGAGTTTGTTCGTGTGAACATTCCATCAATTCAGCTTCAAGATGGTGATGTCATCGCTATCCAAGAGAAGTCTCGCGAACAACTACGTATTAAAAACGCTGTTGAACTAGCGACACAACGTGGTATTCCGGAATGGCTAGATGTTGACCACAGCAAACTACAAGGCACGTTTAAACAAGCGCCTGATCGTATTGATCTACCTGCTGAAATCAACGAAAGCTTGATCGTTGAGCTATACTCTAAGTAATGACGTACTGCTCGATGTCGTAAAAATGACATTGAGCAATTAACGTTAATTAAACCAGTTTAATAAATCGAGGTGACATCATGATGCTAAATGCAACTGAGTTTCTAACGCCGAACGCCATTAACGTGGATACGGTTAATGAAACGATTGCGAAAGTCACGCTCGAACCGTTAGAACGCGGCTTTGGGCATACTTTAGGTAATGCCTTACGTCGCATCTTGTTATCTTCATTACCTGGTGCTGCAGTCATTGAAGCTGAGATTGATGGTGTTGACCATGAATACTCAACACTTGAAGGACTACAAGAAGATGTGCTTGACCTGCTTTTGAACTTAAAAGGCTTGGCAATCACTCTTCATGACCAAAATGAAGTATTTTTGACCTTGGATAAACAAGGTCCAGGCACTATTACTGCTGCAGATATCGCGTTACCACATAATGTAGACATCATCAATCCAGAATTGGTATTGGGTACATTGAGTGATCGTGGTCATCTTAAGATGCGTTTGCGTGTAGTAATGGGTCGTGGATATGAGCCAGCAAACCAGCGCCGTGAAGATGGTGATACTAAAGCAATTGGACGCTTGAAGCTTGATGCAAGCTTTAGTCCTGTGCTTCGTGTTGCTTATCAGGTTGAGAACGCTCGTGTAGAGCAGCGTACTGATCTTGATCGTCTTATCGTTGAGCTTGAAACTAATGGCACTATAGATCCAGAAGAAGCAATTCGTAAAGCAGCCACTATTTTACAACAACAGATTTCTATCTTTGTTGACCTAGAAGCTGAAGAAGCGCCTGAGCCTGTGAAAGAAAAAGAAGAGGTTGATCCGGTGCTATTACGCCCTGTGGACGATCTTGAACTAACGGTTCGCTCAGCCAACTGCTTAAAAGCTGAAAACATTTACTATATCGGTGATTTGGTACAGCGTTCAGAGACTGAACTACTAAAAACCCCAAATCTTGGTAAGAAGTCATTAACAGAAATCAAAGACGTGTTAGCGTCTAAAGATTTAGAGCTCGGTATGCGCCTAGATAACTGGCCACCAGCTGATTTACGTGTTGATGATCGCTTTTCTTATCGTAGCCGTTAAACTTTAAGGATTTTTGACTATGCGCCATCGTAAGAGTGGAGTCAAGCTGGGTCGTACCGGCAGTCATCGTAAGGCAATGTTTCAGAACATGACTAACTCATTATTTGAGCATGAACTGATTAAAACAACTTTACCAAAAGCTAAAGAACTACGTCGCGTTGCCGAGCCATTAATCACTATGGCTAAAGAAGACAGCGTTGCTAACCGTCGTTTAGCATTTAGCCGTATGCGTAGCAAAGCTATGGTAGGCAAACTATTTGGCACGTTAGGTCCTCGTTACCAAACTCGTCCAGGTGGTTATTTGCGTATCGTAAAATGCGGTCATCGTGATGGTGACAATGCGCCAATGGCATATGTAGAGCTAGTTGATCGTGACTAGTTTGACACTGAATATATTATGTATAAAAAAAGCTCCAATTAATTGGAGCTTTTTTTATGTCAAATTTTCAACTACAGCAATAATGAATCAACATTAGCGGCACCTTGTCTAATGACTTCAGGTTGGCCACTAGTCATATCTACAATGGTGGTTAACTTGGTAGTTTTTATACCTGCATTTATTAGGCCACCAATCTGATTGCCCAAGATATCTTCAATTTCAAATGGGTCATCGAGAACATCATCACGGTTAGGCAGTATTAGTGAGCTGGTTAGAATAGGTTCATCCATTGCTTCTAACAATGCTTGAGCAATAGTATTACTTGGTACTCGAATACCAATGGTTCTTTTTTTAGCATGAGACAGTTTTTTCGGCACATCTTTTGTGGCATTTAGGATAAAGGTTATGGGCGCCGGAGTGTGCGCTTTAAGTTGTTTAAATTGCATATTGTCTACAGTTGCGTAGTTGGCAATTTCACTCAAATCGCGGCATAGTAGTGTAAATTGATGCTTGTCATCAAGCTCACGAATCTGTTTAAGCTTTTCTAGAGCATCTTTCGCACCTAAGCGACAACCGAAAGCGTAGCTAGTATCGGTAGGATAGATGATTAATTGATCTTTACGTAAGAGATCAGCTGCTTGTTCAATAAGGCGTGGTTGTGGATTATCAGGGTGAATATAGAATACTTGCATGATGCTTCCTTATCTTATAGTTATGAGATTTTTCTTCATTTAAATAAGTATGTAGGTGGCTGAATTAAAGCTGTCTGGGGTGTGTCCTCAGTTCAAAACTGCAGATAACAATGAGATAAATTGCCATCAAACGAGAAAATAGTGTAAATAATATCGAGATATTAACCAGCTATTTGACGAATTTTGGTAGAACTTTGCTATTTTTAGCCCAGTTAGAAAGCTATCGCTTGAATTGAGAACAGGCCCTAATACTATAGTTGATTCAATTTAAAAGTAGTACAAGGCAGCCGAGTGTAGATGCATATCTAATACTTCAAACGAGACGCTGTAATACTTTCATAATGGGATGACTATAAATAGGTTAGATTGCATATATATCTTATTATAACGTAAAGCATATATAATTTTAGTGGTGAGGCGTTATTGTTCGTACAAAATGATTAGTTATCTAGGTTGCAAAAAATAATAGTGTTATGTGACGACTGGTTCGGAGGGGTTAATGGTAGAAATACTAAGTAAAGTGAATAATAAAGTTTTTGCGTCACGTGGTAAAGTATGAGGTCTTGCGATATATTCTTTTACCTGCTGATAAACATCTCTTACGAAAGTACTAGCACTAGTATCGAAATCTGCAAATAAGTTATCTTGTGAGACTTGAAAGGAGCGTCCACAGGCTAAAGTGAAGAGACATTCTAATGCTTGGGGTTTAATTTCTACGCGCTCAAAAGCCTGCTGTTGTGCTGCTGATCGCCCATCGGGTGCATACCAGTATCCAAAATCAGGCAATCGTCTACGAGACTCACCAGCGATACACCAATGACTCAATTCGTGCAATGCACTGGCAAAAAAGCCATGAGCAAACTCAATTCTAGCAGGTTCATTATTTTGTGCAGGAAAGTATTCAGGCTCTCCTTTGCTACGAACCAATATTACATTCTGATCAGAAAATAAAGTATTGAATAATTGGATAAGACACTCGGTAGCTAGTTGCTCGCTGTGTCCGGTTAATTGTAAGGTGTTATCAACAGCTTCGGAGCTGGATAGGTGGTGGTATTCATTTTTTAATATTTCTAAGTGTTTATACCTAGCAAACTCTAATGAGTTAATAGAGGTAGGTTTAATATTAAGCATCAGTTCTGTGAGGCGCTGCAGTAGTATTTTTGCTTCTAAAGGACAGAGCAAATTAGAAAAATCAGTTTTATTATTAAACGAGTTCATAAATAAGAGGCTAGTCAAATAAGTGATAAAATGGAAATTATGACTTTTTTATAAAAATAAAAAATAGGTCATATAAAATAGTATCAATATCAAAAATATTAACATACTAGCGCTAGCGTCATTTAGTGCTTTCCGTTAGTATGGCAGGCAATATTATACACCGTTTTGACGAATGAGGCCGCGCATGTCAAGCACTCCCGAAACTAAGCTTTCAGAATCTCACACTGACAACAAAAAAGTGCCTGTATCTACTGGTATGCCTGAGTACATCTCTTTAGACAAATGGGCAGACACTGGTTACGAATGGTCAGGAGACGTAGAGCCGAGCATTTTCAAACGTCTTGAGGCTATTCTGAGCACTGAGCATGAACAGAAGAAAATATCGATTAGTGCTGATTTATACCGCCATAACAATGTCTTACACTTGGCATTTACGTTGACGGGTAATGTTTGGTTGACTTGTCAGCGTTGTTTGCAGCCAGTGGCTATCGAATTATCTGATGATTATAATATTGCTCTACTCGAAAAAGAAAGCCAAGTGCGCTTGGTTGATGAAGAGCAAGATTATTTATTGCTTGAAGAAGTCATTACAGAGCAATCACCAGAGAGTTTATTGCCATTCAAGAAATTAGTTGAAGATGAAATTCTGCTGAAAACACCAATGGCACCCAAGCATGATGATTGTGAGATGATGGTAGAGCAGTTTGGTGAAATTCCAGAGGAAGAAGAAAGTGAGAATCCTTTCGCTGCTTTAGCCTCATTAAAAGGTAAGTTATAGCTTCACCAGAAAACAACTCATATATAAATGTACTACTTACTAGATTTGTGATACTTTTTATCAACTTTCTACAGAAGAGTGAGAGGCAGGGCTTTATTAATCCATTAAACATGCGTATAATGTCCGGTTTATTGCATTCTAGCAACGAGTTGCTTGCGGATAAAAGCTGACTAGACAAATTTGCTATAGCTTTTAGACGTAGTCAGCACTTTATGTAGGTGGCAATCTATTTAACTAATGATGCGTAAGACTTAGGTTGTTGTGATTATATAGCCTCTGTCAGTATCGATTAAAGCTGAATTTTAAGCTTATCCCTTTTAAGTATAGGAGCTATATCATGGCTGTTCAAAAAAGTCGTAAAAGCCGTTCTCGTCGTGACATGCGCCGTTCACACCATCGCATGGAAGTGGCTGAGCTGAGCATAGATGCTACTACTGGTGAAAAACATCGTCGTCATCACATGACAAAAGATGGTTTTTACCGTGGTCGTCAATTGTTTAAAGTAAGTCAAGATGCTTAATTTGTTTGCTGGTCAATAGCTAGTGCAAAAGTAATGATAGTACTGGTGACTATTATTACTTTTGTTTAGCTGTTATTCAGCAATGGATTTTGAGCTAAAGAAAGCCAAGTTATTTCGCTATCATATATTATGTAGCTAGATAACTTGGCTTTTTGCTATTATTTTTCAGAGTAAAAACGCAAATTTTTTTAGCTCTAGTTTTTGGTAAATATGAAAACGACCTGATACAATCTATGATTATAATTTTAGCGGTATTCTTTGCTGCACTTGTTTAGGTGTTGTCCGCTATAATAATAGACTGTGTCAGTGTATAGTTTACTGATAGTTCATTTTTCCAAATAAATAACGGAAGTAACGGCTGTGAGTCGTACCTAATAATATAACAAGTCTCGTTATTTTTAGGAGTATTTCCAATTAAATAAGGAATATTGGTTATGGCCTCTGTACCCGATATGGCAAACAAGCAGCCCATGCGGATTGCAATAATTTTCCCTGGACAAGGATCACAAGTCGTTGGTATGACTAGCGAGCTTGCTGAGACCTATCCAGAAATTCGTGATACTTTCACCGAAGCGAGCGAGGCACTGGGTGAGGATTTATGGGCAATCTGTCAAGATGAAGAAAAGCTCAATCAAACTCAATATACTCAGCCAGCATTACTGGTGGCTAGCATAGCAATTTGGCGTGTCTTACAACAAAAAATAACCACAAAACCTTGTTATTTAGCTGGTCACTCTTTAGGTGAGTATAGTGCGCTTTGTGCTGCTAATGTCATATCACTTGCTGATGCAGTAAAGTTGGTACATAAGCGTGGTCAACTAATGCAAGAGGCTGTTGTGGGTATTGATACGGCTATGGCGGCTGTATTAGGGCTTGAAGACAATCGGGTTGAAAACCTGTGTGAACAAGCAACTGAGCATGTTGATGATGCCATTGTTGGCGCAGCTAACTTCAATAGTCCAGGCCAAGTAGTGATATCAGGTAATACTATCGGTGTTAATGCAGTCATAGATAAAGTGCAAAATACTGGCAAGAAATCTATATCTCTAAAGGTCAGTGTCCCATCTCATTGTGCACTTATGGAGCCTGCAAGTAGTGCTTTGGCTGAAATATTGGCGGACATTAAGTTTGAATCAGCAGAGATTCCTGTTATTCAAAACCGTCATGCACGTGTCGAGACTAGTGCATTGGGTATCAAACAGGCCTTGACTGAGCAATTGAGCCAACCAGTATTATGGTCAAAAACGATGCAAGAGCTTGCTGACAAGCAAGTTAATACCTTAATAGAATGTGGCAGTGGCAACGTATTAAGTAATTTGGCCAAGCGTCAAGCACAACCAATTACTAGTTATCCTACCGATAAATCTGCCCGCCTTGAGAAGTTAATGGAGTTATTATCATGAGCCGTACGATTACATTAGTAACAGGCGCGAGCCGTGGTATTGGAAAGGCTGTTGCCAAACGCTTTGCTAAAGAAGGTCATTTCGTTATTGGCACAGCCACCACTGAGAAAGGTGCGGAGCTTATCAATAGTTATCTTCATGATAGTGGTGGTATTGGCCGCGTTTTAGATGTACGTGATACTGCGCAAATTGATAAGCTGTTTGAAGAGATTGAAAGCGTCTATGGTGCGGTACAAGTATTGGTTAATAATGCGGGTATCACGCAAGATGGACTACTCATGCGTATGAAAGATGAGGATTGGGAAAACGTCATCGATACCAATCTAACTTCGATTTATAGAATGAGTAAACGTGCAGTACGCGGAATGATGAAAGCACGCCGTGGTCGTATTATCAATATTACCTCTGTTGTTGCTCAGATGGGCAATGCGGGTCAATCTAACTATGCTGCTACCAAAGCAGGGGTGGAAGGCTTTAGCCGTACCCTAGCACGCGAAATCGGGTCTCGACAAGTTACGATCAATTGCGTCGCTCCAGGTTTGATCGAAACTGATATGACTGATGAGCTTGACGAACGCCTATTAAACTCGATGTTAGATGCTGTACCTATCAGCCGTTTGGGGCAGCCAGAAGACATCGCAGCCGCAGTATATTTCTTAGCCAGCGATGAGGCTAGCTACATCACAGGCGCGGTTATTCCTGTCAATGGTGGTATGTATATGTAAGTGACGCACAAGTGTTACATAGTGACAATAAAAAACTGTGTGAACGAGTGTAAACTATAATAAAGGGTGTTATAATGACGGACACTTTTAGGTCAAAGCCCTGTATTATAGCAAGGCTTGGCTAAACATGAGTCAAAACGTATAAGCTGTTATAAAGCATTCAGACAGCCAGGCTAATCTGAAAACCTCATTTTATATACAATACTATAGACTCTAACCGCAGAACTATAGTGATTTGTCAAAATAATAGATCAAAAAGGAGAAATCTACATGAGTAACGATACCGAGCTAAGAGTAAAGGCAGCAGTAGCTGAGCAATTAGGTATGAATGTTGAAGATATCAACAACGATGCTTCATTTATGGAAGACTTAGGAGCAGATTCACTAGACCTAGTTGAGTTGGTTATGTCATTTGAAAGCGATTTTGGCATTACTATTCCTGATGAAGATTCAGCAGAATTAACGACTGTTCAAAAAGCAATTGATTATGTACAAGCACAGCTATAATTTAATATAGCTGAGTCAGTTTTGTATCGCCGCTTATCTTAGTAGATAGGCGGTTTTTTTATGTCTATTATTTCTTATAAAAAGGATGTGTTTATTTGATTAGTGGCGATGTTAACATAAGCTACGTCACATAAACATTATTCAACATACGATTACTATCTACCATGCTGGATTTTACTTATAATCATAATAGTAAGTGAAAATGGTGATGCTAAGTGGCATTCATTATTAGAAAAATAAAGACTATTAAAATAATTAACGATACTTTAAGGAGTAAGTTTATGGGTATGTTCAGTTTTGCAAAAGACATCGGTGATAAGATTTTTAATCGAGATGAAGACAAACATGATGCAAAATCAGAAACCAAAGCAGAGGCTAATACACCAGTCAAAAGCAGTGAGCCCTCAGCGCAGTCGGTAGCAAATATTTTGCTGCGTCGTGTTCAGCAGCAGGATCTAAATATTAGTGAGCTAAAGATCAAATACAATGGCTCAACGGATACTGCTGAAATTAGTGGTAAGGCGAAGACACAAGCAGACCGCGAAAAAGCAATCATTGCTATTGGTAATGTACAGAATGTTGCGAAAGTAATTGATAATATTGATATCGAAGAAGACGCCCCTGAGTCAACGATGTACACAGTAAAGTCTGGCGATAATTTATCTAAAATTGCTAAAGAAGTTTATGGTTCAGCCAGTGATTATCTGAAAATATTTGAAGCCAATAAACCCATGCTGTCTGACCCAGATAAGATTTATCCAGGTCAAGTGTTGCGTATTCCTAAGCCATAACATTCATACTAAATAGCACAAAAACATGTGTCAAAAAAATGCCTCTTATGAATAAGAGGCATTTTTTGTTTAGATAGAAATTTATTTAGATAAAATAGTTCTAAGACGTAATCGTCTTTAATTTTTCTTGCTGCTCAGCTATGGCCCAAAGTATATGCTCATCAAGCATCTCATTATGCAGACCCAGTTTCGACTGTAATTGAGTAATGGTTTCTGTATTAGCATTTGCGTTTCCAAGGGCAATAGCAATATTACGTAAAAAATTCACATAACCGGTGCGTCTCAGTGGACTACCTTCGGTCTTTTTCATGAATTCAGCTTCTTGCCACTGCCACAGCTCCAATAAGCTACTGCTATCAAGATTATGCCGTGGTGCAAAGTCTTCTACAGGTGTGAGGTTGGCATAGCGATTCCAAGGACAGATAAGTTGGCAGTCATCACAACCGAAGACTCTGTTACCAATAGCACGGCGGTATTTTGTGTCAATAATACCATCGTGTTCAATCGTGAGGTAAGAGATACAGGCTGAGGCATTGAGCTGATAGGGTGCAACAATCGCTTGGGTAGGGCAGATATCAATACAAGCGCTACAACTACCACAATGCTCTTTAATAGGTTTGTCATCAGGCAACTTAAGACTGATAAATAGCTCACCCAAAACAAAAAATGAGCCTGCGTTTTTGTTGATGAGAAGTGTATGCTTTCCTGTCCAGCCAAGCCCCGCTGCGTCGGCAATAGGCCGCTCAAAAATAGGAGCAGAATCACTAAAAGGCCTAAAAATAAAATCTTGTTCTGATCCGATATCAAGATGCTGCCATTCAGGAAGCATGGCTTCTATTTTGAGTGCCAATTGTTTCAAACGACTACGCATCGTCTTATGATAATCACGCCCTCTAGCATAGCGCGCAATGATACCTTGATTGGGGTGGTCGTTGTCAGTAACCGTACGAGGTTTCGGGGCTTGGCTCAGGTAATCCATACGTACGCTAATAATGGTCTTTGCACCATCTACAAGCTGTTCAGGGTTTGCACGTAAATGATGATTATTATGCATAAACTGCAATTGCCCTTCATAACCTTTATCTAGCCATTGTTGCAATTTTATAATTTGTTTTGCAAATAAAGGATGATGCACGGATAGGAAACCGCAGTCAGCAAACCCTAAGTTTTGTGCTTGGGCTTTAATCCATTGTTTGACATCCACTGTGCTGGTAAACGCTAAGGTATTATTAACCATGATTTGATTGTCAGGCAGGTCATTGGATACTGGCGTAGTAGTCGCTTTCTTGGTTGTAGAAGTGGATGCGTTTGTTTTAGATGAATTATTCATGTGTGATAGCAGGTATTGATGTGAATACCGCTATGATAAGGCAGTGAGCTTATAGCGCAAGCATAAAAGAAAATAAACTTTCACTGAGATTGATACATAAATTGAAGTGAGCTTTTGCTAAGCTAATAATAGAGAAAGGTAAGTAGGTTTGAGTAATGGGCTTTTAAAGTAGTCTTGAAACAGACGAATGGCAATAGTTGAGGGTTAATCATGCAGGTAATAAATCATTTTTTAACAAGTCAAAAGAGAGTTATATCGCTCTATAGCAGTAAACAGCTTTACGCTATAGAGCAAGCATGGTTTGGTGAAGGTCATGATAGCTTTGGGTTAATGCAACAAGCGGCTTGGCAAATGACCCGACATATTGAACGGCTTTATGAGCAAAAATCTCTAGGTTCTCCTTCGCCCTCTACTAACTCTTCTTATCATCATACTGCTCAGTATCGAGTGAATGTTTGGGTCGGGAAAGGCAATAATGGTGGTGACGGTTGGTTAATTGCTTATTATCTACAGCAAGCTGGCTGGCAGGTACAAGTAATAACCGTTGGTTTCGATAATTATGATTTTGATATAAGTCGTCAGGCGAAAGTGTCCAATGCTGCAAGTCCAATAACTGAAGCAGGTAAGGCTATGAAAATAGCATTATCTGAAGGCTGCCCTTATCTACGATTTGAAGATCATAGTGACAGTCAAAGTAGTATAAATACAACCGCTCTTGAGTCTGATGTTTATATTGATGCACTATTTGGTATAGGCTTAGATCGTGCACCTCGTGGTATTTATAAGCAGGCAATTAGTGTTTTTAATCAACTATCTCAAAGAAATAATGTACTGGCTATCGCTGTGGATATTCCAAGTGGCTTGGTCGCTTCTACTGGTGAGGTGTTTGACCGAGTAGCGGTAGAAGCTGACGTGACTTTGTGCTTGATTGCACGCAAGTTTGGGTTGCATACCAAAGACGGTATGGATTATAGCGGACAGGTTATTGATATACCGTTGATACCATATAAAGTGAGTCATAAAGAATTTATACCTGTAGCCAAGCTGATGGCTACTGGACATGGTCTTAGTTCACGGCGTCAAAATAGCTATAAGGGCAGCTATGGTCATGTATTGATCATCGGTGGCAATCGTGTGGATGGATCACAAGGTATGGGCGGAGCCGCGATACTATCTGCTTCGAGTGCGATGGCGACAGGATCGGGTAAGATTACCGTTGCTTGTCATGAAGATTTTCATGGTGCGCTATTGACCTCGTTACCAGATGCAATGACTATTAATTTACATGATACTGTAGGTGTGCAGCGTTTAATTAGTGATGTCAGTGTGGTAGCGATTGGCATGGGGTTGGGTCGTGACGAAAAAGCACAATCCTTATTTATAAATTATATTCAAGCCGCAATAGTATCGAAAAAACCAATCGTTATCGATGCAGATGGACTCTATCATTTAGCAACACTACAGATGCAAAGCCATAAATTGGTCACTGATCTACGAGATTATAGCGTTGATAATGAGGTTAGACTGACACCGCATAGTGGTGAAATGGCTAGATTGCTGAATAAAACAATAACGGAGATAGAGTCAGATAGATTACATGCTATAAAGCAGTGTGCGGAGATGTATGGTGGAAACTGGGTGTTAAAAGGGGCAGGCTCGCTCATATTAGAGCAATGCTTAGATTCTATACAGGTTTATGTCTGCAGTGTAGGTAATGCTGGTATGGCAACGGCCGGTATGGGTGATGTGTTGTCTGGCATCGTTGCGGGATTATCTGCACAACAAGATCTGGCAAAAGAGATGCGCAGTTTGCATCAAGCAGTGCTTATACATGGTCTAGCAGGAGATATATTGATTAGCCAATCTCATCACTTTAATACTGAGCAGAACAACAGATTTTTGATAGGACAACGAGGGCTACAAGCTCAAGATATGCCTGTAGCCATTCGTCATACTATGGAGTTGATGATTGAAAAGTACTAATTAAACAGTACTAAGAGTTAAAAACTAGGTAGATGTGTTGGCACAGTATTGGTCAATTGCTTGCTGTACACGCTCACGTTTGAGTTCAATCTCACGACCGTCTAGATATTGACGTTGGCCATTGTCATCCATTTCATAGATACGTCCGCCAACGTTTAGGTTTGTCAAGTTGTTACGTAGTGATTGGCAGCGCTGAGCATTTTCCTGTGCATCTTGTTCTTTAAGGCGTGTTTCAAGTTCTGCGATTCGCTGTTCTTCTGCGCTTTGGGTATTATTGTTTTGATTAGGATCTGTTTTACCTGCCATTTCTCCAGCGTTGCTTCGTCTGCCGTCACTACGGAATTCGATTAGCTCAACATTTTTACCATTTTGCGGTTCATGTTGGCTATATTTTACTTCGCCATGGGTACCGATAGACTTATAAACCTGAACAGCCTGACTGGCATTCATTGACAGCATTAGCATACACGCTGCACTCATACTGACAAGTAGTTTGGCAGCAGTATTTTTCTTAGATGCATATGCCATTGTAGCAATCCTCTTAATTTAAAAAATAGTTGTGTATATATGTGTCAATATAACATTTTAGTGTGTGAATGGTACTAAAAATGTACCAGCATTTGATTCTAGCAAATAATCATTATGAATGCATATTATTTAATAACTAATAGTTAGGCATAGGCTTTAGAAGTTTTGCTTGACAATAGCGCGCAAAGCGTCGAATATAATAGCCGTTGATTGGTCAGTGAGCGGCTTTTATAATATTGCCGTGGCACTTGAAAGTGAAAACTACGGGTTACTTATCGGTAGCTTACGCAGTTTCGTTTTCTTTGTGATAATGATATAGAAAAAATAGCATGCATATAATGGTAGCTATTCAATACTATAGACATTGTCTCCGGACTTATCTGTCTACAATGACTAAGATAAACTTATTATTTAAATTACGCTAAGTAATAGCGTTAGCAATTGTATTAAGCATGGTACAAGATTGCGTGACAAGATTGCGTGACAAGATTGCGTGACAAGATTGCGTGACAAGATACTCTGAACGGACCTATTGTAATATTTAACGATATTGCATCGTACTATTGGTCATGAGGGTTAATTTGTCTATCGATTTTAATACCTCTGTATACATCCATATGTATACATCCATAAATGCTTGCTGATATTAATAATAAGCGTCTTTTATAGATGCACTCGCATCTTGTCACTGTACATCGATAAAGCCTTGTCATATAACTGACCTTACTATATTGCCGTGTTTGAGTAGCATGTTGTCTTAAAGGCAAGCTTACTGAAATATAGCGTGTACACATTCTTGATATGGATAAGTATTAGCAGTCATTTTTATGAGATGAATAACCATGTGTAAACATTGTTGTCTTCTTTGATAAAGTAATGCTACTTCTTGCCAAAAATAAAGGTGATGACAGTGACGCAAACCACGCAAAGTCCGAATATGACTGGACATACCCAAACGGGTAATGCCGCCAAAAATTTTGAAGAAAAACAACAACGCCTTGCTGAAGGTAGTCAGCAGCCTGTGATGCTGTCTGGTGCTGAGATGCTAGTGCAGGCGCTAACGGATGAAGGTGTCAAATACATCTTTGGTTATCCAGGCGGTGCTGTTCTTCATATCTATGATGCTTTATTCCAACAAGAGAATATTGAGCATGTTTTAGTGCGTCATGAGCAAGCAGCGGGTCACATGGCGGATGCTTATTCACGAGTAACTGGTCATACA
Source organism: Psychrobacter sp. AOP31-B2-9 (assembly GCF_052378005.1). Lineage (NCBI taxonomy): Bacteria > Pseudomonadati > Pseudomonadota > Gammaproteobacteria > Moraxellales > Moraxellaceae > Psychrobacter > Psychrobacter sp. AOP31-B2-9. Next base: position 32,553 of record NZ_JBQSXG010000001.1, on the reverse strand, counting down.
GGTGTTGTATTGGCAACATCAGGTCCTGGTGCAACCAATACAGTGACTGCTATTGCTACTGCTTTTATGGATTCGGTACCGATGGTGGTTATCGCAGGTCAGGTACCAAGTAGCCTCATCGGTGAAGACGCCTTCCAAGAAACAGATATGGTTGGTGTCTCACGTCCTATCGTTAAGCATAGCTTTCAAGTGCGCCATGCTAGCGAAATCCCAATGATTGTCAAAAAAGCCTTTTATATTGCCCAATCTGGACGTCCAGGTCCTGTTGTTATTGATGTGCCAAAAGACATGACTGCACCTAGTGAAAAATTCGCGTATAAATATCCAGAAGAAGTATTTATACGCTCATATCAGCCGTCATTAAAAGGTCACAGTGGTCAAATCAAAAAAGCAGTAGAAACGCTATTAGCAGCCCAGCGCCCTGTTGTTTACGCTGGTGGTGGTGTGATTTGGAGCAAAGCTCACGAAGAGTTGACAGATCTTGCACATCGCCTAAATTTGCCAGTGACCAATACTTTGATGGGTCTTGGTACATTCCCTGGTTCTGATCGTCAGTTCTTAGGAATGTTGGGCATGCATGGTACGTACGAAGCCAATATGAGCATGCATCATGCTGACGTAATTTTGGCAGTAGGTGCACGCTTTGATGATCGCGTGACCAATAATGTCAAAAAATTCTGCCCTAATGCGACAATTATCCACATTGATATCGATCCTGCGTCGATTTCAAAAACTATTTTGGCGCATATTCCAATCGTTGGCGATGTAAAGTCAGTATTGACTGATATGTTAGATATCGTCGGTGATGACAAACAGCTTGAGCAGCATGCATTGCTAGACTGGTGGTCACAGATTAATGAATGGCGTAAGCGTCATGGTTTACGTTATGACACCAGTACAGATAATGGTATTAAGCCACAAAGTGTTGTACAAGCCCTAGATAAAGTGACTAACAGTAATGCTATTATCACCAGTGATGTCGGTCAGCATCAAATGTTTGCAGCGCTCTACTATACCTATAATGAGCCGCGTCAATGGTTGAACTCTGGTGGTCTTGGTACCATGGGTGTTGGTCTTCCGTATGCGATGGCAGCAAAGCTTGCCAATCCTGAGCGTGATGTGGTTTGTATTACTGGTGAAGGCTCTATTCAGATGAATATCCAAGAGCTGTCAACCTGCTTACAATATAATTTGCCTGTTAAAATTTTGAACCTGAATAATGCCCAGCTTGGTATGGTTAAGCAATGGCAGGACATGCTATATGAAGGTCGTCACGCACAGTCATATATGAATTCATTGCCAGACTTCGTTAAATTAGCCGAAAGCTATGGTCATGTAGGTATCAAGATTACTGATCCTGCAACGATGGAAGCACAACTAGCTGAAGCCATGGCTATGAAAGACAAACTGGTATTTATCGACGTTTATGTCGATCGTAATGAGCATGTGTATCCGATGCAAATTGCTGGACAGACAATGCGTGATATGTGGTTAACAAAAGGGGAGCGTACCTAATGCAACAACAACATCTGATTTCGGTATTGATGGAAAACGAAGCGGGTTCGTTGTCGCGTTTAGTCGGCTTGTTCTCACAACGTGGTTATAATATTGAGACGTTAAACGTCGCGCCTACCGATGATCCAAGTATTTCCCGTTTGACCGTGACCACCATTACATCACCTGAAAGAATTGAGCAAATCACAAAGCAATTGCATAAATTGATTGAAGTGGTTAAAGTGCTGAATCTATCAGAAAATGTACACATTGAGCGTGAATTGATGCTGATAAAAGTTCGAGCGACTGGTAGCGTGCGTGAAGAAATTAAGCGCAACGCAGATATTTTCCGTGCACAAATTGTCGATGTAAATGCCAACCTATATACGATTCAAATCGTTGGTGATAAAGCCAAGCTTGATGGTTTTATCGACGTGATTGGTCGTGAACGTATTATGGAAGTGGTACGCTCGGGTGTGATCGGTATTGCTCGTGGCGAAAAAACGTTAAGTATCTGATCAACGTAGTGCCCGACCAACTTAGCATTTAATAGAAATTTTATTTGGTTAAAATGTGTTTTTTAAATTAACATAACGCTTATCTTAGCTGGTGTTTTATAACATTAGCGACAGTATCTGCGTTTACTATCCATGGTTATCCATGATTGAGAAAAAGGACTGTATTTATGAACGTTTATTATGACAAAGATTGTGATCTATCGATTATCCAAGGCAAAAAAGTCGCTATTATTGGTTACGGTTCACAAGGTCATGCGCACGCGCTTAACCTACAAGATTCAGATGTTGATGTGACTGTTGGTTTACGTGCCAACTCTGGTTCATGGAAAAAAGCTGAAAATGCTGGTCTTAAAGTTTCTGAAGTAGAAGCAGCAGTACAAGCAGCTGATGTCGTTATGATTTTGACGCCTGATGAGTTCCAAAAAGAGCTTTATAACGATGTTATCGAACCAAACATCAAACAAGGTGCTACATTAGCATTTGCTCATGGTTTTGCCATTCACTACAACCAAGTCGTTCCACGTGATGATCTTGACGTAATCATGGTTGCACCAAAAGCACCAGGTCATACTGTACGTTCAGAATTCACTAAAGGCGGTGGTATTCCTGACCTTATCGCTGTCTACCAAGATGCTTCAGGTCAAGCCAAACAGTTAGCACTATCATATGCTGCTGGTGTTGGTGGTGGTCGTTCAGGTATCATCGAAACAACGTTTAAAGACGAAACTGAGACCGATCTATTTGGTGAGCAAGCCGTACTTTGTGGCGGTGCAGTAGAGCTTGTGAAAATGGGCTTTGAAACACTAACAGAAGCTGGCTATGCACCAGAAATGGCTTATTTTGAGTGTCTACATGAACTCAAGCTTATCGTTGATTTGATGTATGAAGGCGGTATCGCTGACATGAACTACTCAATCAGTAATAATGCTGAATACGGTGAGTACGTGACTGGTACAGAAGTTATCAACGAGCAATCACGTGAAGCAATGCGTAATGCACTGAAACGCATCCAGTCTGGTGAATATGCGAAGATGTTCATCTCTGAAGGCGCAACTAACTACCCATCTATGACAGCTCGCCGTCGTAACAATGCAGAGCATCCAATCGAAACCACAGGTGCCAAGCTACGTGGTATGATGCCATGGATTGGCGGTAATAAAATTATCGATAAAGACAAAAACTAAACTGATAGTCAGTTATAACAAATCTATTTAGTTTAAAAAAAGCCCACGTTATCTTTTGATAGCGTGGGCTTTTTTATGGGCTGTATTTACTCAATGTTTTTATCGTAAGCCGTTAGTGTGGGTTGAAAATTACTTATATTACCCAATATAAACAAGCTTAAGGTTAGTTGTTTGCCGTTTATTCAGTAAAAAACTGATCTTGTTTTGAGCTATTACATCAATCAAATGATTCGTTCATTTTTACTTTTCTATAGATTACAGGTTGTGTGTTGTGCAAATATCTTATCCTGACTGGCTAACGCCGCAATTCGTGTATATTACTCTTAGCGCTGTGGTAGCAGTTTTAATTTGGATAGAAGGAGAGATGCTTAAAAAGACAGGTGGAAAATTGCCTAAGTCTAAGTTTTTTCAAATTGGCTCATTTCTAGATACTACATGGTTCTTTGTTTCTGTGGTCGTTCTATACGTGATTGATTTGACACCCTTAGCTATCACCGTACCGGCTGCTTATGGCATCTATACAACCTTTGGCTGGGTATATGGAACACGCTTATTAAAACGTAAAGGTATCCCTGATTCTCCCAAAGACTTAGTGATACCAGATAAGTATATTGCCTATAGTCAGTCTTTTTCGCTCATATTTTTTGCGTTATGTCTGTTAGTGTTGAGCTCGCCTTGGTTACCTATTACTCAGTAGAAAACACCTTAAATTATTGCTATCATTTTTTTACTATAAGTACAGGTTGATATTTTTTTATTTTATATCAGTATCTTATATAACATAATATGAATTACATGAGTGTCAACAATGAGCTTAAATTTTTTACAAAAATCATCAATTTAACCTGTTGTGATTACTAAAAGCTGCTATAATCAAGATGTATCTGAAATATTTTAGGTAAAAATATTAAGTTATCTAAGGGTAATTTAGTGGTTTTGACTGTTGCATTGGGCAAAAAAATATTTGGATATATATCAATTAATCGGTGATGACACACGTCTCGCCAACAGTTAAAGAGTTAGGAAAATTTATGTCAGATAAAGTTGAAGGCACTGTAAAGTGGTTTAATGAAGCTAAAGGTTTTGGTTTTATCGCTCAAGACAATGGCGGACAAGACGTATTCGCTCACTACAGCGCTATCCAAGGTAATGGCTTCAAAACTCTAGCCGAAGGCCAAAAAGTGTCGTTCATCTTAGGTGATGGCAAAAAAGGTCCACAGGCTGAGCAAATCGAAGCTATCTAATCGCATCAGTTATTGAACTAACTGGGTTTCAGTCAGTTTGATTACTACAAGATTATCAATATGCATTGATTACTTTGTTGATTAAAACAATAAAAATACTGTCTCAATTTTAAAAAAAAGCAACCTCTTATCAGGTTGCTTTTTTTATATAATTTTTTTGGTAGTAATAAAGTGCTATTGATTTTGACGATGAGCATCGTCAGGTAATAATAAGAATTGATTTAATATAGATACAATAGATAAGGTTGTATTATGAAGTGGGAGAATTGGCTTTCAATTGACTGGCAACAAGTACTCGGAATCTCTTTATCTGCAGTAGGCTTTTACGTGGGGTTAATGTTATTTACTCGATTGATGGGCCTGCGCAGTTTTTCTAAGTTATCAAGCCATGATTTTGCAATGACAGTTGGTATTGGTAGTATATTGGCATCGACTGTATTGGCGGACAAGCCGTCTCTATTGCAAGGGCTGTTTGCGGTTGCAGTGCTATTTTTGATACAGGGTTTCATCTCAGTTATTAGACGAAACGTAAAGCCGTTGAAGTCCTTGATCGATAATCAAGCTATTATTCTGATGGCTCATGGCGAGTATTTAGACGATAACCTAAAAGAGGCAAGTCTTAGCACTAGTGATGTTCAGGAAGTTCTACGTAAAAATGGTATTAAAGCAAAAACAGAAGTGTTTGCCGTTATCATGGAAACCACAGGTGATATGAGCGTCATTAAGAATAATGATGTCGAACCTGACTGGTCTTTATTTGACGATATACGAGACAGTGAATTATTGATCGATTCTAATAAAAGGGATGAATCATAGATCTAAACCTACTAATTATTTTTATCCATTAACCTCAAAGAGGTAAATAATAACAAAATATTAAGTAATCTCAAGGCTGAGAATGCTATAAAGGTACGAGCATTTAAGGGTGTTCATCTATAAAATTCGTAGAATAAAGTGCTTATAGAGTGTTTGTTATAGAATGTTGACAAATTTATGACGCATTATTCACGGCGTTGTCTTGACCTTATCTGCCTGCTGACGCAAGATACATAAGTCTGATAATAACGGTTGGCCTAGCTTTAGCAGATTTCATTAGTAAGGAATACAATGCTAATATGTGGTTAGATATTGGCTCATCTTTCTTAGTTAACAATATTCTGTTGATGTAGTAATAACCTTGAGCAGTATTTTGAACGACAATTTGAACCACAACGAACCTTTGGTTCTTAACTGATAATTCTTAACTCATAACATTAATAAACGAGGAACGTATGAAAGCATTAGTAGCGGTCAAGCGTGTCATTGATTATAACGTAAAAGTTCGTGTAAAAGCCGATAACTCTGGCGTTGACTTGTCAAACACTAAAATGTCAATTAACCCTTTTGATGAAATCGCAGTAGAAGAAGCGGTTCGTCTAAAAGAAGCGGGTGTGATTGATGAAATTATTGTTGCTTCAATTGGCCCAAAAGAATCACAAGAGCAGATTCGTGCAGCCCTAGCGCTAGGTGCTGATCGTGGTGTATTAGTAGTAAGTGACGAGAAACCATATCCATTACAAGTTGCCAAAATTCTAAAAAATATCGCTGAATCTGAAGCTACTGATATTATCCTATTGGGTAAGCAAGCGATTGATGATGACAACAACCAAACTGGTCAGATGCTAGCAGCATTAATGGGTATCGGTCAGGGTACGTTTGCATCAGAAGTGAAGGTTGAAGGCGACAAAGTAAATGTGACTCGTGAAATTGATGGCGGGCTGCAAACAGTTGCGCTTGACTTGCCCGCAGTTATCACGACTGATCTACGTTTAAATGAGCCACGTTATGCAAAGCTGCCTAACATCATGAAAGCGAAGAAAAAACCACTCGATGAAAAAACACCAGCTGATTTTGGTGTTGATATGACCTCTAAGCAAGAGATTGTTAAAGTTGTGCCACCTGCTGAACGTCAAGCTGGTATTACAGTGGGTTCAGTGGATGAGTTGGTTGAGAAGCTAAAAAATGAAGCTAAAGTAATTTAATACTTCACTACGGCATATCATGTGCAGAGTTATCTGTTTGGATTGATTTGGTATTCTCTACATCAGCAACTTTGTACACAGACAACATCATGACGTGAATAGACGATACGAATAAAAAAGGATTAGAACCATGGCAATTTTGGTATATGCAGAACATGACAATGCCAGTCTAAAAAAGGCAACTTTGAACACCATCGCTGCTGCTAAGCAAATAGGCGATGACATCCATGTATTGGTTGCCGGTAATGCTGCACAAGCAGCGGCTGATGAAGCGGCTAAAGCGGAAGGCGTGACTAAAGTACTATTGGCTGACAACGCTGCTTATGAGCATCAGTTGGCGGGTAATATCGCATTATTGGTTGCTGATGTCGCTGGCGATTATAGCCATATCATAGCGGCTGCGACCACTACTGGCAAAAACTTCATGCCACGCGTTGCAGCTTTACTTGATGTAAGCATGTTGTCTGAAGTTTCAGGTGTGGTAGATGCGCAAACGTTTGAGCGTCCTATCTATGCAGGTAATGCGACAGCAACGGTTAAGACTACAGAAGATAAAGTAGTATTGACTGTACGTACTACAGCCTTTGATCCAGTTGCAAGCGAAGGTGGTACGGCGACTGTTGAGGCGCTTGATACGGTTAAAGAGCTTGGTAAATCAAGTTTTGTAAATGAAGAAATGGCTAAGTCTGATCGTCCAGAATTGACATCAGCCAGTATTGTGGTTTCTGGTGGTCGTGCGTTAGCAAATGGTGAGAACTTCACTAAATACATCGAGCCATTGGCTGACAAACTTGGTGCTGCTGTTGGTGCATCACGTGCTGCAGTTGATGCAGGCTACGTACCAAACGATATGCAAGTTGGTCAAACAGGTAAAATCGTTGCGCCAGATCTATATATCGCAGCAGGTATTTCAGGTGCTATTCAGCATTTAGCGGGTATGAAAGACTCTAAAGTCATCGTTGCTATCAATAATGACCCAGAAGCACCTATCGCTAGCGTTGCAGATTACTTTTTAGAAGCTGATTTGTTTGATGCATTGCCTGAGCTTACTAGTAAGGTTTAATGTATATTCAAAGAACTACTAAACCGCTACGGCTTTACCCTTCTTAGATGTACTATTTGTACAATCTGCAGTCGGCTGCCTTGTATCTGTTTTAGACTTCTTTGACTATTATCAGTAGTAGGTGAATAATAAGAAACCCACTATCAGTTGATAGTGGGTTTTTTGTTGCTTAATAGATGATAAGGCTTTAATGTTAGTTGCACATGAATGCTAAGAGTAGTTTCTTTGACGCAAGGTCTCATACAGACATAAGGAGCCTGCAATGGCTACGTTTAGACTTTCTTGCCCATTGGGCTGCGGCAGCGCAATGGGTGTGGCGCACTGCATTAATTCATCGCAGACGCCTTGACCTTCATGACCCATAATCCAAGCCACAGGTGCAGATAGATTATGATCATAAATTAAAGTGTCTGTATGCGAGCTAGTCGCCAAAAGTGGTACTTGTACTTGATCTAGAATATCCTGAGTACTCAAGCCTTCATAAATAGTTAGTGCAAACTGTGCCCCCATACCTGCTCGCAATGTTTTAGGTGACCAAGCTTGAGCGGTAGCACTGGTACATAGGATGTTTCGAATACCAACAGCTGCTGCTGTACGTAGTAGCGTGCCAACATTGCCGCTGTCTTGCACGTCATTTAGGATTAAGCAGTCCTCATTAATCATGGTCAAGCTAGGCTCAGGTACCTTGATGACTGCCATAATATCGATGCCGGTACCTAAGCTTCGAATACTGCTATAGAGCGAATCTGAAAGCGTCAAAATAGGTGTATAGGTCGGTAGGCGAGACAATACCTGCTGCACTTCAGAATGATTATATGCTGATTCAGCCAGTAGTATTTGAGCGAATGGATAGTCGCTACGCAGCGCAGCATCGATGAGATGGACACCTTCGATGACTGTCTGGCCGTTTTTTTTACGCTGGCGTGCTTGTGTCAATAACGCCTTAACCAGCTTGACCGTTGTATTTTTATCTGAGGTAATCAGCTCGGTGGGGTTTGCTACCATAGTAGTTCACTTAGAAAAAAATATAGAGAGTGTAAACAATCAGTATATAACGACATCGATAGTAAGTTTTATACTGATTGTTTTTAGATTGGTTAGGCTGACTTATTTGTCAGTATAATTTACATGTAAATCTTTAACGTAATCGACTTCGTTTTTGCTACCGAGCACCACAGGAACACGTTGATGAATATCAGTCGGATCAATATCTAAAATACGATTAACGGCATCGGTAGCACCGCCGCCAGCACGTTCAATCAATAGACTCATTGGATTGGCTTCATACATCAACCGTAACTTTCCTGCTTTGTGAGCGTATTTGGTATCAAATGGATAAGTAAATAGACCGCCGCGGCATAAGATGCGATGTACATCACCTACCATAGCAGCGACCCAGCGCGTATTGAAATCGCGACCACGTACGCCCGCTTCACCAGCGATCAGCTCATCGATATACTGTTGCATCGGTGCGCGCCAATAACGGTAGTTTGAGGCATTGATAGCATATTCACTGGTATCGGCATCAATTTGCACATTGTCTTCTATGAGCACATAATCCCCTGTATCAGGATCCAAACTAAACATCACGACGTGGTCAGTTATCGTTAGCGCAAGTACGGTAGAGGTGCTATATAGTAAATAACCTGCGGCCAGTTGTTGATTGCCTGCTTGCAAGAAATCACTGTTTTCGCTAGTTTGACCTTGGCGCTGATAAGGTAAGACAGAAAAGATAGTACCAACAGCCATATTGATGTCAATATTTGACGAACCATCAAGTGGATCAAACAATACTAATAAACTACCGTCTGCATTGGCAGGGGTGGCATTGTCTAGCTCTTCTGATGCAACACCCGCACAATGTGTGTTTTTTGCTAGGGCATCTAATAATAAATCATTGGCCAGTACGTCTAGTTTTTTTTGATCTTCACCTTGGATGTTTTGATTACCAGCTTCGCCTAAGATATCTGCTAAGGCTCCTTTTCTAAGCAGTTGTGAAATGGTCTTACCGACATTAGTAACAGTCGTAATGACATCATTGAGTGCGGGCGTGGTGGCATGATTGTCTAGATAATTTGCTAAGGTCGTCATAAAGCTTCCTAATAAACGAGTTTGATAAAGAGTATTGAGCATAAAAGAGCAGAGAGTGTGCAGCGTATTTTAAATTGATAAAATTTTAAATAGCGATACCGTGTCTTTGTCCTGACCATAAAATCAGCTACACTATATGTATTATTCATTGATGTTTTTGCTAAGCTTGTTTGCAGCAGTAGTCACTACAACGCGATTAATATTGTCTAGCAGGCTGATAATTTTGTTTTATAGGACTTGTGCTATTGGGGTAAATTGTAGCAAATAAGCATCAGAATGTCCTTGTATCTATGTATATCCACGATAAATGCTCGAACAAAAATGAATAAATGATTAATATAGACTCACATAAACTCATAATAAAGACTCGCCCTTATGTCAAATTCTATCGATAGCAGCGCAATACATACGATCTCACCAACTGACTACGCAAAATTCGATCCCAATACCATTCACCAAAAGCTCAATACCTCACTGAGTCGTCCTCAGCTCAATACTGATGGTAGTATCCGTCATTTTTTGGGTGTGGAAGGTCTTAATAAAGAACAGTTACAAGCAATTATTGCAAAAGCAGAGACGTTTTTTGATGATAATGGGCAACTGATCAACCGTCCTGAGTTAGAAGGCTGTACGGTGATGAATTTATTTTTTGAGCCGTCAACACGTACACGCACGACTTTTGAAGTGGCGGAAAAACGTCTGGGTGCCAACGTGCTGAATATCGACATCGAACGCTCTAGCACCAAAAAAGGCGAGAGCCTACGTGATACTTTGTGGAACTTGCAAGCCATGACTGCGGATATTTTTGTGGTACGGCATTCAGCATCAGGCGCTGCTCATTTTATGGCGACTGAAGTGACTCCTAATATTGCCATTATTAATGGCGGTGATGGCTGGCATGCCCATCCAACGCAAGGCATGCTTGATATGCTGACGATTCACCGTGAAGCACCGCGCCCCTTTGAAGAGCTATCAGTGGCTATCGTCGGTGATATAAAGCATTCTCGGGTCGCACGCTCTGATATCAGTGCGCTACAGACTTTGGGGGTTAAAGACATTCGTGTCTGTGCGCCGCGCACTTTATTGCCTAAAGGTATTGAACGTTTTGGTGTGAAGGTTTATGAAGATATGAATGAGTGTGTGACTGACTGTGATGTCATTATGGGACTGAGGATTCAAAATGAGCGTATTGGCTCACCATTGCTAGCATCGTCAAGTGAATATTATAAGCATTATGGTATTACACCAGAGCGCGTGGCACTTGCTAAACCTGATGCATTGGTTATGCACCCAGGACCAATGAACCGCGGTGTTGAGATCGCTTCAAGCGTGGCTGATGGCGCACAGTCTGTGATTTTAAAGCAGGTAAATAATGGCATTGCTATTCGTATGGCGGTATTGTCACTTGCGATGGCAGGTCAACGTGCTCATCAAGCTGCTAGCAAATAATATTCTCTCACGCTATTTTATTCTTCATTATTTCATTTTATTGATACGGTAATAACGCTCATGTCCAATATGATAAACACTGATGCACCGGTACTTGACCACCTTCCTAACACCATTAAAAATGCATTACCAAGTGCAGTGACTGATAAGCTAGCCTCTCTTGAGGCTGAACGTGAGATGTGGTTGCTGCCACCGTTGGTTGATCTATGCGCACGCTTACGTGAGCCAGGGCAACAGCAGCACGGCACGCTTAAATCAGAAGGTAGTGCTGCTCGTGGTAATGGTTTTTTGCATGTGGTGGTTCCACCTGATACAAACCCTATTTTAGAAAATGGCTCGCTACTCAAAGGGTTGCGTGAGCGTGCGCTTGAAGATGGTGGCATTCATTTGCATGTATTAGGTGCGTTGACTGCGGGGCTAGAGGGTGAGCGTCCATCTAATATTGCAGGATTAAAGAAAGGTGGCTGTATAGCAGTCTCTAACGCACGCAGACCTTTTCGTAATGACTTAGTGCTATTACGTACATTAGAGTATGCTGCAACTTTTGGCATGAAAGTGTTCTTTTATCCTGATGAGGCAAGCCTGTCTGGAGATGGAGTGGCGCACGAAGGTTATATCGCTTCATATCATGGACTACAAGGTATTCCATGGATTGCGGAAACAGTTGCCTTGTCTACCCAGTTATTGATGGTTGAAGAAACGGGGATAGCAGCTCACTTCAGTCAGCTGTCTTGCAAGTCTTCAATAGAGCTGATGCGCTGGGCGAAAGACAAGGGGCTACCAGTGACTTGTGATGTAGCGATGCACCAACTGTATTTAACCGATGATAATTTGGAAGGCTTCAACGCTCAAGCATATGTGTTGCCACCTCTGCGTAGTAATACTGATCAACAAGCCATCCGCCGTGGCTTAAAAGATGGCACGATTGATGCGATTTGTAGTCATCATGAGCCACTGAACAGTACAGCGAAAAAAGCACCATTTGCTGAGAGCACACCAGGCATCTCAAATTTTGATACATTCATGGCGTTAGCCTGTCAGTTGGTACATGATGAGGTGCTGACGTTAGAGCAATTGGTAGATAAAATCTGTCTCAATCCGGCAAAAATAGCAGGTATTAGCGAGCAGTATGAAAGCATTGGCGGTGCAGTATTGGTTGACCCAAATCTAACATGGCAGGTGACTGCACAATCGATGTTATCGAATGGTAAAAACACGCCGTTTTTTAATCAGCAACTGCAAGGACGCGTTGTGGAGACTTTCTTTGGTTAATTTACCGCAACAGGATGACAGTCGGCCGCCATCCTCGAAGGATTGCGTTACCGACTTAGTTGACCAACCAGACAAACGACACAGTACTTCTAGTGAGTCTATCCGAGCGGTAGCAATTTATGAGATAGTCAAAGGTGCGGGTGCTTTGTTGGGTGCTGTTGCGTTGTGGTTATGGCATAGGGATATAGTGCATTGGTTTAAGACGCTAGCAGTCTCGTGGCAGCACAGCTTTGGTCATCTATTTGCACCGCAAATTGATAGCGCAGTCCGCATTACTCAGCAGGCAAGTAAAAATTGGTCATTATTTTTATTAATAATTTTTGCTTATGCCAGCTTACGATTTCTTGAGGCTTATGGTTTATGGCAAGATAAAACTTGGGCATATTGGTTTGGTGTATTGGGTTATGGGATATTTATTCCGATTGAGCTGTACTATCTAATAGTCCGACCATTTGATTGGTTTAAACTAATCATATTGGTATCTAATATTTTGATTGTTATCGTGGTTTATCGTAATATGAAACGAAAAGGCTTGATATAAAGTCTTAAAATATTTATAAAAAATCCAGCATAAGATAGATTTCTTATGCTGGATTTTTTATAAAGCGTATTTACTGTCTATGCATCTAAAATCTTTTTGTCAGTACGAATGCTCTTAGCGACTTTGCCAACGCTCAGACCCTGTACCAAAATAGAGAAAATCACCACCGCATAAGTGAGCGCCAATAAGATGTCACGCTCGTTGCCAATGGGGAGTTGCAAGACTAAAGCAACGGAGATACCACCACGTAATCCGCCCCATGTCAGTACTTTCCATGCACCCGTCGGCAAATCAAGCTGACGATGGAAGGTTTTCGTGGTCATACCCACGACGATAAACCGAGCAAGCAAGGCAATGACAATCGTTAAACCAGCTGCAATAAATAAATTACCAGAATAGGCAATCATTACCACTTCTAGACCGATCAGTACGAATAAAATAGCGTTCAAAATCTCATCAATCAATTCCCAAAACAAATCAATATAATGACGGGTCTTATCGCTCATAGCGAAGGCACGCCCGCGATTACCAACCATTAACCCCATCATCACCATCGCGAGTGGTCCTGATAGATGCCAATGACTGGCCAATGCATAACCACCTATCACGCCTGCAAGTGTTAATAATACTTCTTCTTGATAGCTGTCGATACTCTTGAGCATATAATACAAAATCGCCCCAAGTACTAAGCCAAAGACAATACCGCCACCTGCTTCCACAGCTAAGGTATGTGCCACGTAGTCGGCCGTTGGGATGTCACCACTAGATAAAATACCAAGTAATAGCACAAAGATAACCACACCGATACCATCATTAAATAATGACTCACCAGCGATGACCGTTTCTATACTTTTTGGCGCACCTGCTGACGACAGAATACCCATTACAGCAATAGGGTCAGTCGGTGATATGAGTGCACCAAACAATAAGCACCAAAGAAACGGTAAGCCGAAACCAAGTAGCGGCAACATAAAGTATAGTGCAGAGGCAATAAGCATCGCCGAGACAATAGTACCCACACAGGCAAGAATACCAATCGGTAGTTTATAGCGTTTCAAATCACCAATATTGACATGAAGCGCACCTGCGAATAGCAGCATAGAAAGCATGCCATCTAATAATACCTCGGTAAAATCGAGCTGCTCTAACAAGCTCACTTCATAATCAATAAGCTGATCAAATCCTAAAAATCCCAAAAATATCGCACCGATAGATAAAACAATAGAGATAACCATCACGCCAATCGTGGTCGGTAGACCGATAAAACGATGATTGATATAAGTGAGTAAAGCCGTGATAGACAAAAATATTGCACTGATTTCCAGTACGGTGAGGTTGCTTGTAGAAGTCATGAAAAGGGTCTCAAGTGAGGATTAAAAGGCTTACGCTTGATGCTTATGAGCATTAAGACGGATTGATTATTTTATTACTATTTTATCGCTTTAATACCAGTAATGGGTATCAAATTTATGGGTGGGGACAAGGTTTTTTAATGGTGATGACAGGGATTGATGGACATATCTATCAAGCACACTAATATAGTCAAAGTATAAACAGGACAAGTAGTACCCCGCACAAGGATGACGATGTATAGTCAGCGAACAATTAAACCACTATCGCGTTGGCTATCCTTAAGATGTACTACTTATATAATTTGCAGTTGGCAGCTTTGTACCCATTTTAGAGCTCTTTGACTGTCCTATTTTATAGTGCTTTGACTATAGCGGATGGATAAGCGTTTGACTGTGTTTGGCCCGCAGCGTTGTTTAGCTCACAGGGTTGTCAGCTTCAGTAATGATATCTCTCTTATGATTAGAGTGTTGGTTATCCACTACAACATCATCATTTATATCTTGAGGAGTGAGAGTTTCATTGTGATGGTCATCGACTGTTATGTCACTGTTTTTGTCATAGGGCATAGGCTCAAAGTGTGGAGTTTTTTCCTTACCTGAATACTCCTTTGCCCATTGATCTGTTGTAGTAGCGGTAGTTTTTCTAAATAAATGGGGGTCATGACCTTTAAAGTTTTCTTTATTGGCAGAGGTTTTTTTGCGTGGTTCAGCATTTGCAAAAATAAGGCTCAACGGCAAGTCTAGTTGCTGTTTAGCATAAGCCTCTGTATGCTCAAAACGATCTATTAGTAAGCTAAACCAAGGTGTTTGATCTTCTAGACTCATCCCTTCAAATTCATCTTTGATGGGTAGGGGGTAGGGTAGCGTGCGATAAAAATCCCACAACGTCATGGTACTCAAGTCTTTTTTGAGAACATAGTCGTTATCTTCGGTCATAATGATGAGATTGCTGCTCTGTAAGTAGTTAATATAGGTATACCATTTGGGCAGCTCTTTGCGTCCCAGTATGCTGCGCAGTGCCCGTTCACTGACAGCTTCTCCTTTTAAATGGTAGGTGTATACTAGATTAAGCATGTCTAGCAAGCTTAGCAACGGGTGGCGTGGACAAATTTCTTCGGTCTCAAAAATAGTCAGGGTATAACTAATTTCAACACCCAATAAAATCAAATTCCATGATAGATAAATCCAAAGTAAGAATATCGGCAGTGCCGCAAACGCTCCGTAAATGGCTTCATAACTGGTAAAGTTTGCCATAACAGTACCAAATAGGTATTTCATCAATTCAAAAATGATGGCTACCAATACACCTGCTATTGCCGCGCTTTTCGCTGGTACGCGTGCTTTCGGAATGAACCAGTACATACCGATGAACCCTGCAACGGTGATACCGATGGTGACACCTCGAACCCAAATGGACCAGTCAATACCGTAGCCTGCAACCTGTTGATTCAAGAAACTCATGCTCTGAACCGCACTTGAGGCAATAAAAGCGGTACCTAATACTAACGGCCCTAGTGTCACCATCGTCCAGTAGCGCAGCATGCTTTTTAAACCACCAGAGCGGTTTTCTACTCGCCAAATCTGGTTGAAAGCACGTTCAATAGTCGTCAACGTCATGATTGTCGTAAAAAACAACACCATCGCACCAATGACCGTTAAGTTAGAGGATTTTTCAGCAAAATTGTTGATGTATTCGCTAACCTGCATGCTAGATTGTGGTAGCAAGTTGCTATAAATCACGTTATATATCTGTGCTCTGACGGAAGCAAGTGCGGGTACAGAAGACAAAATCATCAACAGTACCGTCAACATCGGCACTATTGATAGCATGGTGGTATAGGTTAGAGAGGCGGCTTTTTGTTGGCAGTTATCCTCAAAGAAATGCCCAAATAAAAAACGCAAAAACTGAAACCACCGTTGTTGTAAAAACGGGATTTTTTTTGTTAAGTTTTCCATATTTATCGTCTAACAGGTATTGTAGTGACAATAGTGTAACAAAGATTTATGGTTACCACTGATATAGAGTGTTACCCGCTACAATGTAATGTGAGGTTGTTTGCATGTGAGTGAATGACTCGGGCATAATGTGCACCTATATTGATAGTGGCATTAATGTGGATGCTTTTGTGATGAGTGGTTTGCTATGAATGATTCTCTATAAATGGCTCTACCACAAAAAACGCTATTACTATCAATCATAACGTTAATGATTTTCTGAGGAAGTGTTGCTAATGAGTCAGACTGCCCCTTACGTGTTGGTACTTTATTATTCTAGCTACGGTACGACTAAGACATTGGCATATGCTATCGCCCAAGGTATTGAGGATGCTGGTATGACGGCACGTATTCGTACTGTGCCAACTGTCGCGCCCGAGACGACATCTAGCAAGCCTGCCATACCTGATGACGGTGACCTTTATTGCACCATGGATGACCTAAAAAACTGTAGCGGTCTGGCGCTTGGTAGCCCAACGCACTTTGGTAATATGGCAGCACCCATGAAATACTTTTGGGACAACACTGTGACCATTTGGCTAGCAGGAGATTTACAAAACAAGCCAGCTTCAGTATTTACGGCGACCGGTTCGATGCATGGCGGTCAAGAAACGACATTGCTCACGATGATGTTGCCATTGATGCATCATGGCATGATTATCGTTGGCTTGCCTTATGCAGAGCCAGCGCTAAACCGTACCCATCGTGGTGGGTCGCCTTATGGAGCCAGTCACGTCAGTGGTGCGGCACACGATCAACCTGTATCTGCCGATGAGAGTGAGCTGGCAATTGCTCAAGGCCATCGTCTGGCAGTGAGTGCCAAAGCATTGGCTCAAGCTAACTGGCGTCGCTAGGCGATTTTTATAGCAGGCAGCACATAGAGCACTGACTATATAACGCTATTAATTAGGAAAAACATATATCTAATGGCTACAAACCGCTCCGACAGTGAGACAAATATGACTGCTCCAGCAAAAAAAACTGCTAAGCCTGTCAAAGTAAAAAAACCGATTGCACCTATCCGTCAGCGCTTGATGGTGACGTGGCTGATTTGGCTCGCCTATCGATTGCTGGGGCTGCCTATACTTATTAATGTATTCAACCCGAGTAGCCCTGATATCGTGGGTGGTGTCGCATGGCAAGCGCTGTGGCTAGTCCCTGCACTCATTTTGACGCCATCGATATTACGTGGACGCTCACCTTATGCGTTATTAATTAGCAGTATGTTTATACTTGTCTATCTAGGTGGGAGTGGAGTGGTATTGTTTGCTAGAGCTTACGGTAGTAGCTGGGCAGAGATAGCCGTCTATATCATTGATTTTGTGCTATTGCTGTCTATCAATTTTTGGCTGTTTATTTTACTTAAACGACTGCCTTCGATGAACAATGTGGTCAAAAAACCTCGTCAGTGAGTCAGTTTTCCTAATATTGTCAATCCTAAATAAAAGAGGTGCAACTACGCGATATGGGTTACATTTTTCTTGCTTGCTGTGCCTACGCAGACAGAGGCAGCGCAAAATGTAACCCATATCGCTGTATTTATTTTATAGTGGGTCGACTATATTCAATAAGTAGTGCTCAACAAGTAACGCTTACCAAGTGTAGTTTATTAGTTGTCAGTATAAAGTAAAAATACCAGTACCCATCGTATAAAGCTAAAAAAGCGGCGCTCTATATCGGAGCGCCGCTTTTTTATGATCTTTCTTTGGGTTCCACGAATGGACTAGTAACAACTAGCTTAGTTAAGCTTGGTTAATTCTAAATCCATTTTCTTGCCATCATTTACCTGACTTACTTTTACTGGTAAGTAGTCTAAGCTTGGTGCTAACCAAAAGCTGGTAGAGCGGCTATTGTCATCGTGGACACGGTCGACACGAACTGTATCAAAAGTACCAGCGGGTACGGTGATTTTGCTGCTGCCAGATTTTTTGAATGGGGTCTTTTCTATTTTGTCTTTTTTCGCCATGTAGTAATTACCAGAGAATTTACCGTTCAATAAATCTTGGCGAATCTGTACTTCAAGGCTCAAGTCATCAAAGGCTTGTTGCGACATGTTCAAAGTCGTTGATTTGCCTTTATAGTTACTCACAACCTTTTTAGTGCTCGAGTTAAAGTCTAGCTTATGCGTGCGACCAATGCCTAATAGCTTATAAGTAGTACTGGCTTTGCTTGGACTGACGTTGTTACCGTTAATGGTAAAGGTACTGTTTTGTGAGGCACTTGCCACACCAGCGACGCGAGCACTGACATTGTATTTCCATGTGCTGCCTGATTTGCTTAGCGTACGAGTCGCCGTACCTTTGTATTTGTCTTCTACGGTAAAGCTATAATTGGCACTTGAAGGCTGGATGGTTTTTGCGCTAGCAATAGTGGGAGCCGCCATGCTGGCAGCGCTAATAGCAGCAATACTAGCACCTGAGGTTAACGCTGCTAACAGTTTAGACTTGCCGTTTTTTTTAGACTTACTGTTTTTGAAATTGTCAGATTTGTCTATTCGTGAGTTTTTATTCGTTAGTGAAAAACGCATAAAGGTTCCTTAGGTCAAATATTAGATCAAGTATCGTTGATATATCAATTTCTATTTATCATATTAAGATTTTTATAAACACTATAATGGTCATACCTTGTTACGTTTTCAAGAGTAGTTGCTGCCAGTGGTGTGTTGCTCTTGTATCTAATGTTGCTATCAAAACGCGTTGAGTTCATGCCGCCATACTCAAATGTCTTAGAAAATACTTATAAATTTTTAGGATTTACACTTGAAGCGAATACATCTTGCCCCCATTTTTTGATACAAGCTCAACGCTTATCTGTAATACGCTGCTTTTAGCGGCACTTGTTACAGATATCGGTATTGAGACCATTAATTCAAATAAACCCTTAATTTTAATAACCAACTTTTGGAGTCATATCGATGAACATTCGTCCTTTACATGACCGTATTGTCGTCCGCCGTATAGAAGAAGAGACAAAAACTGCTGGTGGTATCTTACTTCCTGGTTCTGCACAAGAAAAACCATCACAAGGTGAAGTGCTAGCAGTGGGTAACGGTCAGGTTCGTGACAACGGTGAAATTCGTGCGTTAGATGTAAAAGCTGGCGACAAAGTTTTGTTCGGTCAATATGCTGGTCAAACGGTAAAAGCTGATGGTGAAGAACTATTGATTATGAAAGAGTCTGATGTATTGGGTGTGCTAGAAGGTTAGTCCTTTTGAGTATCATTTTATACTCAGCACATTTTGATAACAGTTTCTAATAACTACTTTTGATTAGCAAATATCAAATCAATCATATTCTCATACTTATAATAGTGGAGTAATTTAACATGGCAAAAGACGTAAAATTCGGCATTGATGCCCGTAAACAAATGATGGACGGCGTAAACGTTTTAGCAAACGCAGTAAAAGTAACGCTAGGCCCTAAAGGTCGCAACGTGGTTATCGACAAGTCATTCGGTGCGCCAACGATCACAAAAGATGGTGTATCAGTTGCCAAAGAAATCGAACTTGAAAACAAATTCGAAAACATGGGCGCACAGTTGGTTCGTGAAGTGGCTAGCCGCACAAATGATGTCGCTGGTGATGGTACGACGACTGCGACTGTATTGGCTCAGTCAATTCTACAAGAAGGCATGAAGTCAGTTGCTGCTGGCATGAACCCAATGGATCTAAAGCGTGGTATCGATAAAGCGGTACGTGCAGCGGTTCAAGAGATTCATAACCTATCTACACCAGCGGATGACTCAAAAGCGATCGCTCAAGTAGGTTCTATCTCTGCTAACTCAGACACCAAAATCGGTGAGCTTATTGCTCAAGCGATGGAAAAAGTCGGTAAGCAAGGCGTGATCACTGTTGAAGAAGGTTCAAGCTTTGAAGATACCCTAGAAGTTGTAGAAGGTATGCAGTTTGACCGTGGTTACATCAGCCCATACTTCGCTAACAAGCAAGACAGCTTAACTGCTGAGTTTGAAAACCCATATATCTTATTGGTTGACAAAAAAATCAGCAACATCCGCGAAATCGTGCCATTACTCGAGCAAGTAATGCAGCAGAGCAAACCATTGCTAATCATCGCTGAAGATGTAGAAAACGAAGCATTGGCGACGCTAGTGGTCAACAACATGCGTGGCGGCTTAAAAACTTGTGCTGTTAAAGCACCAGGTTTCGGCGATCGTCGTAAAGCAATGCTAGAAGACATCGCAACATTGACTGGCGGTACGGTCATCTCTGAAGAGATTGGTCTAAGCCTAGAGACTGCTACTTTAGAGCAGCTAGGTACGGCTAAGAAAGTGACAGTCGGTAAAGAAAACACCGTAATCGTTGATGGCGCTGGTAACACTGCTGATATCGAGAACCGTGTTGACTCTATCAAACGTCAAGTTGAAGAATCAACGTCTGACTATGACAAAGAAAAGCTTCAAGAGCGCATGGCTAAATTGGCTGGCGGCGTTGCTGTTATCAAAGTTGGCGCAGCGACTGAAACTGAAATGAAAGAGAAGAAAGACCGTGTTGATGATGCGCTACATGCAACTCGTGCAGCGGTAGAAGAAGGCGTTGTACCTGGCGGCGGTGTTGCTCTGGTTCGTGCCATGACTGCTTTGTCTGAGTTGATAGGCGACAACGACGACCAAAACGCAGGTATCAACATTTTACGTCGCGCGATGGAAGCACCATTACGTCAAATCGTGACTAACTCAGGCGAAGAAGCGTCAGTGGTAGTCAACGAAGTGAAAAACGGCAGCGGCAACTATGGTTATAATGCTGCTACTGGTGAGTACGCTGATATGCTCGAAATGGGTATCCTAGATCCTGCTAAAGTATCACGTTCAGCACTAGAAAACGCTGCATCTGTTGCAGGTCTAATGCTAACCACCGAAGTGATGATCACTGATCTGCCACAAAGTGATGATGGCATGGCTGCTATGGGCGGCGGTGCTGCTGGTGGAATGGGCGGTATGGGTGGAATGGGCGGCATGATGTAACTTATGCCTCGACTAAATTTGTACGACGTTGTTAACCTCGCTCGATGTACTATTAGTACAGTCTTCACTTGGTTGCCTAGTCGTACTTCTTTAGTCAACCCATAAGACGCTTTTAACTAAAGTTGTAAATATTCTTTGGAAGTGTTTGAACTACCAAAAGCTCTGCTATCGAAAGATAGCAGGGCTTTTTTGTGTTTAATACAATATTATAGTGGGCATCGCAAAACAAACCCCCGATAGGCTTAGCTTATCGGGGGTTAAGATTAAGAGATAAATGTTTATTATTAGTTTGAAAATCCTAAAATTAACAGTCATAATATAGAAACAAAGTATTAGTAAAAACTATACATAAAGTAGTATTCTTATTCAATTTTTTGGAAAACTAATGAAGAAATTATTATTCACAGCTTTTGTTTCACTTAGTACCCTGTTTGTTCCATATAGTTCCAGTATGGCTAAAAGTAATAAGGTAAACGACCTTTCAAGTATTGATCAGATGTATAGCTCTAAGTTAGTAGGTACTTGGAATTGCGATTCTGTCAAAATGGAAGTTGAAGATGCAACTGTTACTATGGAAGGAGGTACTTCTTATTTCACTAATAAACGAAGTAATACATTTGGTACGATGATTATCGACTATCCTAAAGAAAACATTACGCTTGAATACGATTATTTCGGTACAGGCACGTGGGAGATAGATAATAAAAAATTAGTTGAAATATTAGAAGATATTAAGTTGACTAATATAAGTCATCCATACATGGATCAGTTATTCAATATGACTGATATGTTCCCAAAAAATATAAGTGCATCTTCCTCAATTATATCTTTGTCACAATCAAATATGACCTTAAAAGATGATACTGAGGGCGTAATATTTACTTGCTCAAAAAAATAGCTAAATAAAGAGCTTATTTCATAAGCCCAAATTATCTATATAAATAAACCTCTAGTTCGAACCCATATAGAAAAACCCTAGTGAGATGAGCGCGCTGGGGTTTTTCATGGAGGTCTGAAAAGTTTTATACTAATCTACTGATTCACCGCATCTCGTCTAAACGTCCACGTCTTGTCATCAGAAGCGTCTTCACAATAATAATATCCCGACAAATTAAACTGCTTTAATTGCTCAGCACGAGTCAATTTATTATCAGCGGCATACTTGACCATTAGACCACGTGCTTTTTTGGCATAAAAGCTAATCACTTTATATTGGCCGTTTTTTTTGTCTTCAAATCGTGGGGTGATAATTTCAGCATCCAATGCTTTTTTCTTTACCGCTTTAAAGTACTCGTTTGAGGCCAGATTCACCAGTACTTTATCATCGTTATCATTCATTCGTGTATTGATAACGCCAGTCACTTCCTCGCCCCAGAACTCATATAAATTAGCACCGCGCTCATTTGCTAGCTTGGTACCCATCTCTAGGCGATACGGCTGAATCAGATCCAGCGGTTTGATCACACCATACAGCCCTGACAAAATCCCCAAATGTTCATTCACATAGATAGCTGTGTCTTTGTCCATGTGATACATATCGAGTCCAGTATAGACGTCACCATCGAATAGGTAACCTGCAGGTTTGGCTACATTAGCAGTTGCGTCAACGGTGAATGGCTGATCCTTACTCCAGTTCCACTGATGATTACGCTCAGCATTGAGCTGTGCTAAATCATCAGAGATTCCCATCAATTCTTGCAAATCAATTGGCTCTTTTGATTTTAGTATTTTCATCAATGCTTGCGAGTGTTCAATCAGCTCAGGCTGACTATAGTAGTTGCCCATATTGATTGGTATGGCATCTGTTTCGTTCAAAGATTTGGCAGGTGAAAGTACAAAGTACATGGTTACTCCTTATTATAGTGAGTCAATAATCCAAATTAACAATGGAGGTATCAAAATGTTTATTGTTTCTATTATACGGTAGTTAGAGGAGGAAATTGACTGACTCATCACTGTTTTAGGTTTTTTATATTAGGCTTAGAATATGTATAAATTTAAAGGGTTACGAAGAATATCGATAGGCTAGATGGTACAAAATATTGTGTATTTCTGAAAAATAAAAATTCTCAATATAACAATAAAGATTGAGAGATGACACAAATCACTGAATTTTTCTTTTACTTGTGCGTCATCATTAGACGATGAAACTTGACGAACGATATCTCTATAATAAAAAGGCATGATGAAAAACTATATATCATTTATTAAATTGATAGTTCTTTGGTCGCTCTAATGGATTAATCACGACTAGAGGTTTATGTCCACTGTGCTGTTTTAGGTGCTGAGGGTATTAATATCAACGGTAGTTGTGGGACGTAAATATAGTCATTTGACATAAGTAAGGAGACGGTATGAAAATCGGTGTAATCAGTGCAGATATCACGAGCGAGAGACGTGTAGCCATAACCCCAGACGCAGTCAAAAAATTGCGTAAACTCGGATTTGAAGTCGTCATTCAGTCAGGTGCAGGTCAGGCAGCATATTATGCTGATGCGTTGTATCAGGCTGCGGGTGCCGACATTGCCAGTAGTCGCACCGAGGTGATTACCCAGTCTAAGATTATTACCACCGTCAATGACTTACCAGCTGAAGCCACCCAAAGCTTGTCGTCTGGTCAGATCGTCATTGGCATGCTCGATCCATATCGCAACACTCAGCTTGACACTTATGCCGCCAAAGGCGCGACTGTATTTGCGATGGAATTATTGCCTCGTACTCTGTCACGCGCACAGAATATGGATGTACTGTCATCTCAGGCCAACCTTGCTGGTTATAAAGCCGTGTTGCTGGCCGCCAATGAGTATTCACGTCCATTCCCGATGTTTATGACCTCAGCAGGTACAGTCAAACCAGCCAAGGTCGTTATCTTGGGCGTTGGTGTTGCCGGTTTGCAGGCGATTGCGACGGCAAAGCGTTTGGGTGCAGTGGTAGAAGCCAGTGATCTACGTCCGACTGCACGCGAACAAGTGGAGTCACTTGGTGGTAAATGGCTTGATGTACCGATGAGCGCAGAAGAGGCTGAGACAGCCAAGTCTACCGGTGGCTATGCGTGGACGCCATCTGAACAATACATCAAAGAACAATCCGCTGTCGTAGACAAAGCACTCAGCAATGCTGACATCGTCATTACCACCGCGCAGATTCCTGGTCGTAACGCCCCTCGCCTGGTACACGGCGCAACCCTTGCCAAAATGAAGGCCGGTTCAGTACTGATCGATATGGCGGCTGGTACTGGTGGTAACGTCGAAGGCAGCGTACCCAACGAAACCATCACTACAGATAACGGCGTACGTATCGTTGGTGCGGCTAATATTCCCTCGATGCTCGCCGCACAGTCTTCAGATTTGTATGCCAATAACCTGGTCAATTTTATCACCACGCTAATCACACCTGACACTACAGACGATAACGGTAGTGATTCAGCAAGCGCATTGACGCTTACGCTAAACATGGAAGACGAGATTCAAGGAGCTCTGGCAGTGACACATGACAGTCAAGTACGCCTCGCTAAACGCTAAGGCTTGACGAGCTAAGTTTTTATAGCTTATTGCCATACATTTTGTCACCACACATTTGCCAGATATGAATAAATTTTAGGAGGATTAAATGATTGCCACTATTTTAGCGGCAGCGCCAGCTGGTGCTGCCATGAGTAGCACACCATTTGTAGCGATTTTCACTGTATTTGTGCTCGCTATTTTTGTTGGATACTACGTGGTTTGGGGCGTTACGCCTGCATTGCACACGCCATTGATGGCAGTAACCAATGCTTTGTCAAGTATCGTTATCGTCGGTGCGATGCTACAAACGGTCACGATTGAGGGCTCGATGTTCACACCGACCAGTCTGCTGGGTGCCTTTGCAGTATTTCTTGCCAGTATCAATATTTTCGGTGGTTTTGCCGTGACTGAGCGTATGCTTGCCATGTTTAAACCGAAACCAAAAAAAGCACCCGTTCTTGAAGCGAATACGACTGAAACTGGAGGCGACGCATGAATGATTTTTCAGCAATGATTGCGGCAAATGCGGATTGGTTTTATCTGGTCGGCGCTATCCTTTTTGTTTTAACTCTACGTGGTTTATCTAGTCCAAAGACGGCTATCCGTGGTAATCGTTTTGGTATGGCAGCGATGGCGATTGCTGTCGTGACCACATTTTTTTTAGCAGAAGGCCCTGTGCTTTGGTTGATTATCGGAGCGATGATTTTGGGTGCTGTCGTTGGCATGTGGAAAGCGAAAACAGTCGCAATGACTCAAATGCCAGAAACGGTTGCCTTGATGCATTCGTTTGTCGGTTTGGCAGCGGTTGCGATTGCACTTGCGACAGTGTTGCACACTGAGCAGCAGCATGGTGCCGTTGCCCGTGTTGAGCTATTTATTGGTTGCTTCATCGGTGCGATTACTTTTTCAGCTTCAGTCTTTGCCTTTGGTAAATTGGCAGCAAAAAGCTGGGCGAAAACACTGGTCGGCGGCTGGGTAAAACCTGTCCAAGCGCTATTATTCATTGCGATGATTGGTTTTGGCGGCGTGTATTTCGTCACTGATTCATTACCAGCATTTTATGCGATGGCAGTGATTGCGGTTATCTTTGGTTGGATGTGGATTGCGCCAATCGGTGGCGGTGATATGCCAGTAGTGGTATCACTATTGAACTCGTTCTCAGGTTGGGCAGCAGCAGGTATTGGTTTCACCCTTGGTAACTCGATGCTGATTATCGCAGGTTCGCTAGTCGGTTCATCAGGTGCGATTTTGTCTTATATCATGTGTAAAGCCATGAACCGCTCGCTACTCAATGTCTTGTTTGGTGGTATGGGTACGTCAGCCGTGGCTGCAGGCGGAGATGATGGTGCGCCAAAGAACTACAAAGCAGGATCAGCAGAAGATGCAGGGTTTCTCATGTCTAATGCCAGTAACGTGGTTATCGTACCAGGTTATGGAATGGCGCAAGGCCGCGCACAGAATGCAGTAAAAGAGTTGTATGAGTTATTAAAAGAAGAAGGTGTTAATGTTCGTTTTGCCATTCACCCAGTTGCGGGTCGTATGCCAGGGCACATGAACGTCCTGTTGGCTGAAGCGGATGTACCTTACGATGATATTTTAGAAATGGACGAGATTAACTCAGATTTCGCGAGTACAGACGTGGTCTTGGTTATTGGTGCAAATGATGTTGTGAATCCATCTGCGAAAGATGATCCTACCTCACCAATCTTTGGTATGCCGATTCTAGAAGTCAGTAAAGCCCAGACGGTCATGGTCATCAAGCGCTCAATGAGTACTGGTTATGCAGGTCTTGATAACAGCTTGTTCTACATGGACAAAACCATGATGATATTTGGTGATGCCAAGAAAATGGTCGAAGAGATGGTACGTACTATCAATGGCGGCGGTCATTAATCTCTAAGCTATGTTTTTAGCTATTATTATTTACAGATAAGTTTTTAAATAAAGAAAGTCACTCAGGTGGCTTTTTTGCGTTAAAGTATGAAGCATTCATATTTTATCATTATGTATAAAAAATAAAAGGTAAGAGAGCTGCTTATGAATATGTTAATACGTTTTTTTATTATGGTCAGTTTACTAAAGCAACAACTCAAGCAGCAGTCAACGGGTGAGGGCATTAGTATAGAAACCTTGATCGAACCGACTGTCCGTCACTATCGAGTATTACCGCATGATATGGGGTTTCGTGATCACCTGCCTAATTATCGTTATTTATCATTCATTGAGCTAAACATCACACGCTGGGTCATGGCGCGCTGTCACCAAAAAGGCATTAAAAAATTGAATTGGATCATGTCTATGCAGGAGATGGTCTATCTAAAACCAATCAAGTTTTTGGATAAAGTGACACTTAGTAGTACAGTCGCAGGATGGGATCAGAAGTACGTATATTTTGAGCATCGTTTCTTTGTAAAAAACCAGCTGATGAGTATTGGTATGACCAAGTTTATTTTTGCAGACAAAAAAGGCAAATGTACGCCAGAAATATTGGATATGGTAGGGGAGCATATGACTGATACGATTACCACATGGAACACACACCAATCTGCTTTAAAGTCTGCCAAACCAGTGTAGATATCATAAGCTGACATATAAATAACTTGGCTATAATCATTTGCTGAATTTTGATAAAATAGTATCCATCAAATTGTTAAAACTATCTTATCAAGACTATCTTATTAAAATGGTTAAAAATGAGGAGCCACTATGATCCCGCAAAAATTAAAATGGACAGATAGCTTAGATATCGCTATTGAGCTTTATGAAAAATTCCCAGAAACAGATCCGCAATACATTCGTTTTACGGACTTGCATCGCTGGGTTACTGAACTAGAAGGCTTCGATGATGATCCGCAAAAATCAAATGAAGGCATCCTAGAAGCCATTCAAATGAACTGGATTGATGAAGCAGATTGATCGTTAGGCTTTTCAGTACCAGTATTAGCATTAATAGAAATAGAAGACTAAATAAACAGATAGAAAAGGCCGCATCATGACATCACAAATTAAAGAGCTACCAGAAGCAATAGCTTGTAGCGGTATCAGCGTTCGTACCACTAATAATGCTGAAATAAGCCATGAAACGGCTAAGTTAGGTCGGTTATGGCAAAAGTTTTATCAAAACCATGTCGGTCAGCTCCCTGAAGGTGAAGATATTTATGGTGTCTATCACAACTACGAAAGCGATGATCTAGCAGGAGCGTTTGACGTTGTGGCCAGTTGGAAAACCGCTAGCGAGCAAGACGCTCAGTCAGGCAGCGACAGTGTGGCCAATGCTAGTAAGCTAGTAACAGTTGAGATTCCTGCAGGCAAGTACTTGGTATTTTCTCAAGAAGGGCACATGCCAAATACTGTGATGAATGCATGGGAAAGTGCTTGGGAGTATTTCAATGCACCAGATTGTGAGCATACCCGCACTTTTAAGGTGGATTTTGAACATTATATCGATGGTAATCTAGAATACGGTCAAGTCGATGTCTATATTGGTATTGAGTAAATCTGGTATTTATTGAGTTGGTTAAAGTAATAAAAAAGCGCCAAATCTAATTCAGATTTGGCGCTTTTTCAATGATAATAAGGAGCTGTTAATCTAGCAATAAATTTTCTAAAATACCTTCATAAATCTGCGCCAGTTTGCCCAAATCATCCACTTCTATTTTTTCATCGACCTGATGAATCGTCGCATTACGCACACCCAGTTCAACGACTTGTGCACCTGTTGGTGCGATAAAGCGGCCATCTGATGTGCCACCAGAAGTTGATAGCGTCGTATCAGTATCGGTTACTTGTTTAATCGCCTTTTGACAGGCAGAAACCAGCTTACCTTCAGGAGTCAAAAATGGCTGACCAGATAATTTCCAATGAATATCGTAGCTCGCTTTGCTATTGGCAAAGTGCTTATCAAAAATAGCATGCGTTTTTGCCTTTAGCTCATCTTCAGTGGTTTCTGTCGAAAAACGAAAATTAAAGACAACGTTTAAGGCTTCAGGAATCACGTTGGTTGCGCCAGTGCCGCCATTGATATTAGAGATTTGCAGCGACGTCGCAGGGAAGTAATCGTTACCACTGTCCCATGCAGTAGAGGTCAGTTCAGCCAGTGCTGACATCGCTGCATGAATTGGATTGCAAGCCAGATGCGGGTAGGCCACATGACCTTGTTTACCCGTAACGGTAAGCTCAGCACCCAATGAGCCACGGCGACCGTTTTTGATAATATCGCCCAGCGTATCGGTACTCGATGGTTCACCAACCAAGCAATAGGTGATTTTTTCTTGGCGCGCTTCTAAGGTTTCGATTACTTTGACCGTACCATTGATAGAAGGACCTTCTTCATCAGAAGTGATTAAAAAGGCGATTGATCCTTTGTGCTCAGGGTGATTGGCCACAAAACGTTCAGATGCGATAGTAAAAGCGGCAATACCTGTTTTCATATCAGCGGCACCGCGCGCCCATAAGTAGCCGTCAGCGATGGTTGGTGTAAATGGCGGATATGTCCAATTACTTTCATCGCCAGTTGGCACGACATCAGTATGACCCGCAAAACAAATGACAGGATCGGTGCTGCCACGGCGTGCCCACAAGTTCTTGACTTCAGCGTGCTCACCTTTTGCTTGTCTATCGCCATAGTACATAAACTCACAGTCAAAACCTGCTTGTTTTAATCTTTCTGACAAGATATCTTGGCAACCATCATCATCTGGCGTCACTGAAGGACGTTCAAGCAGTTCGATGCTCAAATCTA
Source organism: Psychrobacter sp. AOP31-B2-9 (assembly GCF_052378005.1). Taxonomy (NCBI): domain Bacteria; kingdom Pseudomonadati; phylum Pseudomonadota; class Gammaproteobacteria; order Moraxellales; family Moraxellaceae; genus Psychrobacter; species Psychrobacter sp. AOP31-B2-9. The sequence continues at coordinate 3,105 of NZ_JBQSXG010000001.1, read as the reverse complement.
ATGTTTCTTGTTGATGCGTTGTTTGTTGAGAAGGAGATGTTTGGTGATTAATGTCAGACATAAACGAACCTTTTGGTTATCAAGTTAATTTTTAATACTTTTTTCGATAGACAATTCGATAGACGAGTAGGGTCTGTTAAATATTCAAATATTAGGACTGCTGGTCGCTAAAATAGCACCACCACATTTGAAAGTTCAACAAATCCTAGAATATATTGCTTATACACAAGCTAGATAATAATCTACGGATGTTCTTCAACAAAGGGCACTAAGCTATCGCGGCGCATCCAAGTTGCAATAGAATAGCGTTGCCTATGGGCGATTTGTACTTGATGCTGCAAGTCGCTATCAAATATTACCAGTCGGTTAGCAACTGGCAAAACATTGTGATGAACGCCATGTTTGTCGACGACTTCTAATGCGCCACCATTATCAGATGACCATTGATCGTTGAGATAAAACACGGCTGAAATAACGCGCTCGTCACGTCCAGTAGGGTTGTCACTGTGCCATTGATAGCCAAATCCTGCCGGATAGCAGGCATAATGCGCTTCACTATGACGAATACCAGCGAACAAGCTACGATTGAATAGCGAGGCCAAAGCGTTGATGCTTTGTAGATAGTAATAGCCTGCAAAGAAGTTTTCGGTAATCCAGCGGATTCTATCACCGCGAATATCGCTGAGACGCACACCCGCGGTCAGCTCAGCATCACGATACTCAATAAACCCACTTTCTGCTTGCAAGGCTAATAACGCAGTACGACTAAACACATCATCAATGATGAGCCAACCATCATTAACAAACTTATCGAGCTGTTCATCCGTCAGTTTATCCTCCCAACGAACAGCAAAGTCAGATATTTGCAAGGTGTGCTGAGTGGATGATTTATCTTTTGTCTCATGAACACAGGGCGCAAGCAAAGGTGGATTGTCAGCACCTATTGGATGCTTGACCATCAACCCTGTCACATTAAGGTTACTAATAATTTTAGTCATGTCGTCTCATTATTGTCGATTAGCGATTAATCAACCAGCAATCAATACTTTTTATTGAAAGTACTTACCAAAACCACATTATATTTTATTCTGCCTATGCTACCATAGATGCAATTTTTCTTATTTAAACTTTTGAGATTATGAACTATAAACACGCCTACCACGCTGGTAACTTTGCTGATGTGGTCAAACACATTTTATTGGTGCAATTACTTAATCAATTAGGGCAAAAAAACAAACCTTTTTATGTGCTTGACGCTTATGGCGGTCGTGGACTGTATTCACTAAGCAGTGAGGAGTCGCGTAAGACAGGTGAAGCCAAAGGTGGTATTCAAGCTTTACTAAATGCGGATACCGAAAAAGCGCCTGCTGCCGTCAAGCAGTATATGGAAGGTATCAAGCAAGCTCGATTTACTTATGACAATAAAGTTTATCCGGGATCTCCTTGGTGGATTGCTCATCATGTTGAACAAAATCCAGATGCAGGCGTTCGTGGCGAAGCCTTTGAGGCCAAAGCTAGCGAATATGATGCGCTGAATTATCAGCTGTATAAACTGCCAATTGGTATTCATCATCGTGACGCCTTTGAAGGTATTACTGCAGTTATTCCACCAAAAGAAAAACGCGGTCTGATTTTTCTGGATCCACCGTATGAGCAAGAGCATAAAGACTTTACCCGCCTCATTGACTTGTTGGTTGCTGCTTATAATAAATGGCCACAAGGCACTTATGCGCTTTGGTTCCCTATCAAAAACATTGAAGCCGTTGAGTTGTTTTACAAAAAGCTGAAACGTACTGAGATGCGCCGTCAGTTGGTTTGCGAATTGAATGTTTATCCGAATGACGTTGCCGTTGGTCTCAACGGTACGGGTCTATTGGTAATCAACCCGCCTTGGCAGTTTGATAACCATGCACGTGAGATACAGCGTTTCTTACAACCTGCACTCAAAGTAGCGGATGCGCCAGAATTAACACCTGATAGTGCGACCAATGTGCGCTGGTTAGTAGGCGAATAAGGATATTCAAATGACTAACCTGCAATCACCCAAAGAACAATCAAATAACTCGACGCCAAATGAAGAGGTATCACAAGATCGTGCAGCAGCTCAGCCGCCTTTTATTGATGAACAAGATCTCAATATCCGCCTAGCGAATAATGACAGTTATGATGGTTTGACGTTTGAGGTGATTGAGGCAGAAGTTGCTGAAGGTCAGCGTATAGTGAGTCGTGGTGTCTATTTAGCACCTAATTTGATTACAACCTTATCACTACTGTCAGGATTTTATTCAATTTTGGCCAGTACCCAAGGTGAGTTTTATAAAGCATCTTTAGCTATCTTCTTATCTGCTATTCTGGACGGTGCTGATGGTCGTGTCGCGCGTATGCTTAACGCCCAAAGCCCTTTTGGTGAGCAGTATGATTCTTTAGCAGATATGTTAGCGTTCGGCGTGGCACCAGCCATTTTGATTTATAGCTTTGCTTTAGAGCCATTAGGGCGTATCGGTATCGGCTGTGCTTTTGTATTCACGGCTTGCGGTGCTTTTCGTCTTGCACGGTTTAATGTACAGATTGGCGAAGTTGATAAAAAGTACTTTGTTGGTTTGGCCAGTCCACTTGCTGCTATCTTAGTTACTTCTGCTGTCATGGTTGCTGTCGATCATAATGAATGGATTGGTCAGTACGATACAGCGGTCATGCTATTATTCGCGAGCTGGGTAGTGATTTGTGGTTTACTAATGGTGAGTAACGTCAAATATTATAGCTTTAAAGAGTTTGACAAAAAGAAAGTACCTTTCGTAGTGCTGATCATTGGTGTGCTGATCATGAGTATCGTGTTATATGATATTCCTGTCGGTATACTAGCCATTGGTATTATCTACGCCTTGTCAGGAATCGTAACGACGGTTAAAACGAAAGTAAAAGGCTAATACTGCTTTCTATAACACCTATATTGAAAAATCGTATATTGTCGTATATCAAATTATCGTATATCAAAGGGCTTACCGTTAGGTAGGCTCTTTTTTTATGAGTTTGTTGCTACCTTCAATAAATAGATTAAGGTTATTTAGTATTCCCCCTTGTTTTATATCTCAAACTCCGTATAAT